>CAZWMF010000405.1:0-4194 GCA_964634535.1 uncultured Opitutaceae bacterium
CAAACGCGCCAGACCCGGCGGAACGGCCTGGCGGAGGCTCAGCTGGCCGGCGCGGAATCCCTCGACCAGGCGGTTGTAATAGGCGTCGGCCGGCGTGGCGCAGCCGATTTCGGGCGCGGTCGTGGTCGCGGTCCAGCCATACAAGGCGATCACCGCCGCGCCCAGCGCGCCGCCGATGAGCGCCCACCACGGCACGCGCGGGGACATCATGGCGCCGGGACCGCCGTGCGCCGAGCGGACGCCCGAGCGCGCCAAATTGGCCGGAAGGCGATGAAGGGTTGGCGGGGCATCATGGGCAGGACAACGAGCCGGCAACGGTAGAAGCTGGCGCACCGGTCTTCCAGTGCGGAATTCCCGACCGGCCCAATCGGAAGGCCCATCGGAATGGGGAGAGGCCAAGGCTGCCCTGCCGCCATCGCAAATTCGCGTGGATCTGGCGCCAAATCCATGGGCCCGGCGATGAATGGGGGGCAATGCCGCGGGAACCCGGCGGAGGCACCGCATCGGGGCCTCGCCGAAAGAGCATTGACAGGAGCGGCCAAACCCGCTCGCTTGCCCCCGAATCATGAATCTTCGCAGTTCGACGCACGCCCGGTTCAGCGGCCCGGTTTCCCTGGCCGCCGCCATCGTCGTCGCCGCGCACCGCGCGCCGCGAGGGTCCTGATCAATTTTAATCCGCCCCCTCCGGTGCTAAACCGGAGGGTTTTTTTTACCCGCCGGCGAAGCAACGGAGTGGGCTCCCCGCCTCCACCCAATCCGTCATGCCATCCACCGAAGCCCACCACCGTCCGACGACTCCGTCGCCGGACCGTCATATCCGCGGCGGCCCGCCCGTGCGCGTCCACGATTTCCTGGTGCTCAATCCGCACCCGGCTTTCACCCCAACCCTCCCCGAGGCGATGCCCACGCCGCGATCGAACGAACCGGTCAAACGCCGGTTCCGGAGAAAGCCATGAACCCGGACTCCTATGCGGGATTCCGCTTCGCCGCGCGGACCGCCGGCCTGCGGCCGAGCGCCATCCGCGAAATCCTCAAGGTGACGGGCCGGCCCGACGTCATATCGTTCGCGGGCGGCCTGCCCGCGCCGGACTTATTCCCGGTCGAATCGATCCGACGGGCCGCCGACGCGGTGCTGCGCGACGATGGCCAGGCGGCCCTGCAGTACGACGTCACGGAAGGCCACGCCCCCCTGCGCGCCTGGGTCGGCGAGCATCTGCAGCGCACGGTCGGCCTGACGGCTCGGCCCGAGCAAGTGCTGATCACCCACGGCTCGCAACAGGCGCTGGACCTCGTGGCCAAGGTCCTGCTCGACCCCGGCGACATCGTGCTCGTCGAAAACCCCGCCTACTTGGGCGCGCTCCAGGCCTTCCGGGTCTACGAAGCGGACATTCGCGGATTGCCGACCGATGCCGAGGGCCTGCAAATCGGCGCATTGCGGGACATGCTTGAGACCGGCGGCCGGCGGCCCAAGTTGCTCTACCTCGTGACGAATTTCCAGAACCCAACTGGGACGAGCACCTCGCCCGAGCGACGCCGGCAGATCGCCGCGCTCGCCGCCGAATTCGCTCTGCCCGTTTTGGAAGATGATCCCTATGGCCGGCTGCGTTACTCCGGCGCGGCCTCCCCCGCCTTGGCCGCCCTGCCCACGGCCCGGCACTGTCTCTATCTCGGAACCTCGAGCAAGATTCTTTGCCCGGGACTGCGGGTGGCCTGGCTGGTGGTTCCGGATCCGGAATTGTACGAACGCCTGGTCGTCGCCAAGCAGGGAGCCGATCTGCATACCTCGGCGTTCACCCAACGCCTGGTCTGGGAATATGTGCGCGAACCGGGCCGCCTGGATGCGCACATCGCGACGTTGATCTCCGTCTACCGCCGCCGCCGCGACGCAATGCTGGCCGCCCTCGAGCGTTGGCTTCCGGCCGGTTGCGACTGGACGCGGCCCGACGGCGGCTTGTTTCTCTGGGTCCGCTTGCCGGAGTCCGTCGATGCGACCGCATTGCTCCAGACCTGCGTCGCCGCGAAAGTCGCGTTCGTGCCCGGGGCGCCCTTCTGGGTGGGTCCGCCCGCCCGCCACACCCTCCGCCTGAACTTCAGTCACGCCACGGAAGAGCGCATCGCCGAGGGCATCGCCCGGTTCGCCCGGGCGCTCGCCGCCTGAAGGAAAGGCCGATCTGCATCGCGCATGGATTTCGGCGAATCTGGCGCATTCTCCCATGCGCCATTTTCACCGGTCTTGCGCGGCCGGTTGGAAACTTGCCGGCTACCCGGGCAAGCGCAGCGCCAGATCGCTCCATTCGCCCAGCGTCCGGGATTCGGCACCCCATCCAACGGTCGCCGGAGAAAATGCCGCGCGCACCGCGGACAATTCGGTCGCCAGGATTCCGCTCAGCACCAGCGTTCCACCCGGCGCCACGGCGCCGGCCAGCTCGGCCGCGTGCCGGCACAAGACATCGGCCTGAATGTTGGCCAGAACAATCTCGGCCCGGCGGCCCCGCAGGCCGCCGGCCAAGTCGTCGACCCAAAAGTCCACCTGTCCGTCGAGCCCGTTCAAGGCCGCGTTCTCGCGGCTGATGCGCACCGCGTCCGGATCGAGGTCGAAGGCGAGGACCGGGCCCAATCCGAGGCGAACCGCCGACAAGGCCAGGATGCCCGATCCGCAGCCGGCATCGATCACGCGGCGCGGTCCGGCCGCCGCCGACCTGGGCGCGGCGGCCAGCGCACTCAGGCG
The DNA here is from genome assembly GCA_964634535.1 of uncultured Opitutaceae bacterium. Taxonomy (GTDB): domain Bacteria; phylum Verrucomicrobiota; class Verrucomicrobiia; order Opitutales; family Opitutaceae; genus Palsa-1447. The sequence continues at coordinate 2,729 of CAZWMF010000405.1, forward strand.
CTCACAGCACAGGCGCGTGGTTTCGTGGTTGCCGGTCCCGAAGGCCAGGCCGGGATCGAGCCAGAGGACGGCCTGCCCGGCCGGAACCGGATAATTCTGCTTTTCCCAAATCGGCACCCAATGCAGCGCGCCAAATTGCCAGGCGTGAAAGTGGGCCTTGTAGCTGTCGCGCCACTCCTCGTCGGCCAGCGTGCGCCAGGCGGGCCCGCCCAGCGCCGCGCGACCCGGTCCGTCGGCCAGCCGCGTCCACGCGGTCTCGGCCGTCGCCCGGTCGGGGAAAATCCCGACCAGCCAGGCCCGGCGCGCCACGGCGTCCTCCAACACGCTCCAGGCCGCCTCCCCGTCCTCCAGGAGCCTCGTCTCGGCCGCGTCGGCCGAGGCGGCCGCGATCTCGACTTTGACCTCGGTCAGCGGCATGCGTCGCCGGGCCGGGCGGCCGCGGGATTCACGATCCGGCCAGCCGCGCGATCGTCGCCGGCAAGAGGACGTGCTCGGCCGCGTGCACCTTGGCGGTCAGACTTTCCAACGTATCCGTCGGCTCGATGCGGACGGCGGCCTGGTCGAGGATCGGGCCGCCGTCGACTTCGGCGGTGACCGCATGCACGGTGCAACCGGTGAGCTTGACCCCGCGCCGCCAGGCCTGGCCGATGGCGTCCAGCCCCGGGAAGGCCGGCAGGAGGCTCGGATGCAGGTTGATGATTTTCCCGGCAAAGGCGCCGAGGAAGCCCGGCTTGAGCACGCGCATGAATCCGGCCAGGACGACCAGACCGGGTTGCTCGGCCGCCACCGCGGCGATGTACCGGCTCTCGCCTTCACCCTCCAGCTTGGTCTTGAACGGGGCCGCGTCGACAAAGAGGGCGGGCACCCCATAGCGTTCCCCCAGGGCCAAGATTCCGGCGCCCTCCCGGTCGCAAAAGATCGCCTTTACGCGGGCCCGTCCCAACCGACCCTCCGCCTGGGCGCGCAGCACGGCCTCGGCGTTCGATCCCCGGCCGGATCCTAGAATGACGACGTCCATCGCACGCTAGAAAAACTTCTTCGCCTTCTCGAAAAACTTGCGCGACGTGGGCTCGCTCGCGTCGCCGCTGACCCGCGCGAATTCCTCCAACAGGCGGCGCTGTTCGCCCGACAGCGAAGACGGCACTTCGACGTGCACGCGCGCGAGCTGGTCGCCCTGGCGGCCGCCCCGCAGGTTCGGCATGCCCTTTTCGCGAAGCCGAAAGGTTGTCCCGCTCTGCGTGCCCGGCGGGATCTTGAGCGAGCCCTTGCCGAAGAGCGTCGGCACCTCGATCGTGCCGCCCAGGGTCGCCAAGGTGAACTTGATCGGAATATCGCAAAACAGGTCGTCGCCCTGCCGCTCGAACAGCTCGTGCTCCTTGTCTGCGAGGACGATATATAGTTCGCCCGTGGAGCCGCCGGGCGCGCACGCCTCCCCGTTGCCGGCCGAACGCTGGCGCGAACCCGTA
>CAZWMF010000406.1:0-4169 GCA_964634535.1 uncultured Opitutaceae bacterium
GAGCAGCTTCTGGTCGATCGGGCCGTCCGTCCAATGGAAGATCTTCGACGCCGGCCGCGTGCGCGCCGCCATCCGGGTGCAGGACGCCCGCCAGGACGAGGCGCTGGCCGGCTACGAGCGTACCGTCCTCGGCGCCTTTGAAGAAGTCGAAAACGGACTGGTGTCCTATGCCCAGGAGCAGGTGCGCCGGCGTTCCCTCGTGGAGGCCGTGGCCAGCAGCCGCCAATCACTCGTTCTGGCCAACCGCCTCTACGTCGGCGGGCTCACCGACTTTCTTCGGGTGCTGGATGCCGAGCGCTCGCTCTACGATGCGGAGGACCGTCTTGCCCAGAGCGACGAGGCGATCTCGGGCAACCTCATCTCTTTGTACGAATCGCTCGGCGGCGGCTGGCAACGATTCGAACCGAACGGCGCTTAAGCGGCAAAAAAACGCGCGCGCCCAATCAGCTTGGCTTGTCTGCGATGCCCATGCGTTTGGCAATCGCTTCGCGAAGGTCGCCGACCGTGAAAGGCTTGTCCAGGATCGGAATGCCGCCGGGGCCCTGGCGCAGACGCTCGGGAATCTCATTGCGCTGGCCGGTCATCAGAATGACGGGAGTGCGGCGCGGCCGCTGCCGGATCGCCATGACCACCGCCTCGCCGGTTTCGCCGGGCATCCAGAAATCGGTCAACACGATGTCGAAATCGTCGCGGGCGATGTAGGGCAGCGCCTCGGCGGCGGAGGACGCCGTGGTGACGTTGAAATTGTCGCGGCTCAACACCGCCCCGACGAATCGGAGGATGGCCGAATCGTCGTCTACGAGCAAAATTGTCGGTTTCACAGGCTGCGTTCCTTTGGAGAGAAAAGACCGCGATGGCGACGAAGAGTTGCGCACAGAATATTCACTCCGAACGCGGCGATCACGGGGCGATCGGTTTTCCCGAGGAGAATCGGCGAAACGCCTAGGGGAAACACCCTAGAAATCGGTCGGGAGCCGTAACCTAAATGTTAGAATTGCTCCCACCCCCGTCTTCTGACCCCATGGCCGCCCTCCAATCTCGCGAGATATCCCGAACCGATGATACCCCAAAAATCACGCCAGCAAACGATTCTCGCAGTGGACGACTCGGCCAGCGTGCGACTCTTCCACGAGCATGTCTTGCGCGCTGCCGGCTACCTCGTGGAGGTGGCCTCCAATGGGACCCAAGCGGTGGAACGGGTGAAGAAGGGCGGTATCGATCTGATCATCCTTGACCAATATATGCCGGAGTTGCGCGGTAACGCTGCCCTCCGGGAAATCCGCGGCATCCCGGAGTGCGGCCAACTGCCGGTATTATTGATTTCCGCTGAACCCCACGAGCGACTCCTCGAAGCGTTTCGGGGCTCCGAACCGATCCACTTCCTGGGCAAACCGATGTCGACAAAACAGATTCGCGCCGAAATCGATCGCATCCTCGGGCCTCAGACCAGATAGGGATCAGGCGGGGCTCGGTTGTCCGGGGGCGCAAACGAGTCTGATTGGGCGACCGCAATCAAACGCGGCGTCGCAGTTTTCCCATTCCCATGCCCTTGGCCGGAAGTTGAACTCGGGCCGCCAGCAACGCGAATCAGGTGGTCGTCCGTTGGCGTTAGCCGTCTTTCGGCGGAGAGCTCACATAGGCGGCCATCGACCCGAGCGGGCCGCGGTAAGAGACCAGGTCCAGCACGCCCGCCGGCGGTACGTCGGCGAGAACGTCCATCTGTTCACGACGAAGCAGATTCGTCCCGTGTTCCCGCCGGGCGAGTGCCAGTTCCGAGTTCGCGGCTGGAAGCATTCCCGGCGCAATGGCCGCCACGGCGAATACGAAGTGAAGTCGGCGCAGGATCATTAACGTAATTAACTAAAAATTCGTAAGTTGCGTAAGCATTCCCGACAAATGTTACGAGATTCTATTACGCTTAAATTCAATGATTTACAAAATAGCACAACTCGAATGCGTCGATTCCTATTACACATAAATCATGAATATTAATTAATAATCTAATAGCAAATAAGTAACATATATTTGTTACTGTATTATTATCATTATATTACAAATCTATTCAGAATCGGTTTCCTTATCTATAAAAACGCTGGCATCAGCTATGCTTATTGTCGCGCACTACAGTCACTCCTAAACATGCGCGCTCAACTAAAAGTTTCAGCCCTAGTTCTAACGCTCTTGCTGCCGCTCGCTCCGGCCTGGGCCCAAACCACCTGGACCGGGCCGGGAGTCGGCGACTTCGCCAACGGTTCGAATTGGAGCAACGGTGTGCCGAATTCGGCGACCGATGCCTTGATCCTAAGCGCGACAACCGTCGTGGACGCCGCGGGCGGGAGTGTCGCGAACCTCCAATTGGGCGCATTCGATACGCTGAACATCGGGGGCCAGCAAGGCTTCGCCATCGATGGCGCTTCGATCGCCAACAGCGGAACGATCGCGGTCAGCGACGGGGCCGTGCTTGCGTTCGGAGCCGCGACCGCGACCCTGTCGGGCGGCGGTTCCCTCACGTTGAACAGCGCCACGAACGGCACCATTCTCGTCTATGGGAACACCCTGGTCAACGCCGACAACACGATCCAGGGCTTTGCGGTCCTGGGCAACACCGGCTGGAACACCACCCTGAATATTGTCAACCAGGCGGCGGGGACGATCGACGCCAACGTCGCGGGCCAGCAACTCGTGTTGGCCGGCTACGCGAGCACCGTCACCAATCACGGTTGGCTCGGCGCAACCAACGGCGGCATTCTGGTCCTGGGCGACAACGTCACGAATGTGGGCAGCACCATTACGGCCGACGGGGGCAGCGTCTTGGTTTCGAACAACGCGACCGTCACCGGCGGCACCCTGGCCAGTCTCAATGGCGGCACCGTGGGCGTGGCCCCCGGCCAATCCGCCTATCTCGACGGAGCTTCGCAGGGAGCGCTCACGCTGACCTCGTCGACCGCAACGTCCTGGAATGGCGGGTCCGGGTCGACGACCACCGTCGCGGGCACGATCATCAATCAAGGCAATATCCAGCTGAACGCGGATAGCGGAAACGTCACGGCATTCTTGACGAGCGGGCCAGTGACGTTGCAAGGCGGCGGCACCGTCACCCTCAATAGCGAAAACGCCGGCGGCGGCGTGTATCTGGCCGGCGGCACCTTGACCAACGTCGACAATACCATTCAAGGCAACGGCTACCTCGGAAGCATACCCGGCTGGAACAGTGAACTGAACATCAACAATGGCGCCGCGGGTACGATCGACGCAAACGTCGCCGGACAAGCCTTGATCCTTAACGGCTACGCCAGCCTCGTCAGCAATGCCGGCTCACTCGAAGCGACCAACGGCGGCACCCTCCTCATATTCGACAACGTCATCAATCCGACCGGCACGATCACCGCCAACGGTGGCCACGTCGTCGTCTCGAGCAACGCGACGATTTCCGGCGGCACTCTAATCAGCATCAACGGCGGCACTTTCGGCGTGAATCAGGGTGGATCCGCCATCCTCGACGGGGCGTCGCAGGGGGCGCTCACCCTGGTCGCCCCGGGGGCAACGTCCTGGACCGGTGCGGCCGGCTCGACGACCACGGTCGCCGGCACCATCATCAATCCCGCCAATATCCAGCTGAACGCCGGCAGCGGAAGTTACACGTCACTCGCGGTCAACGGAGCCGTCACGCTGCAGGGCGGTGGAACCGTCACCTTGAATAGCGGCGACACCAACGGCGAAGTGTATGTTTCCGGCGGTCCCTTGACCAACGTCGACAACACCATCCAGGGCTACGGCTTTCTCGGAAGCGTACCCGGCTGGAACAGCGAACTGAACATCAACAACGGCGCCGCGGGCACGATCGACGCGAATGTCGCCGGCCAGGGATTGTTCCTCGATGGCTATGCAAGCGTCGTCAATAACGCCGGCCAGCTCGAGGCGACCAACGGCGGCACCCTCTTCATTTCGGACAATATCATCAATCCAACCGGAACGATCACGGCCAACGGCGGCCACGTGCTCGTCTGGGGTGGTGCTACGATCTACGGCGGCACCGTGCGTAGCACCAATGGCGGCACCGTGGGCGTGGCTCAGGGCCAATCGGCCAACCTCAACGGAGCTTCACAAGGAGCGCTCACCCTCGCCACATCGACCTCCTGGACGAGCGCGCAGGGATCGTCGACCACCCT
>CAZWMF010000407.1:0-1857 GCA_964634535.1 uncultured Opitutaceae bacterium
GGGCAGCCCGAATGTCGGCGACCTGTGGTACGACACCGCCGACGGGCTCCTGCTCAGCCAGTGGTCCGGATCCGCGTGGGTGCCCTACCAGATCGGCACCGGCGCCGTCGCGTCCGGCGCCATCACCGCGACGCAGATCGCGGGCAGCACGATCACCGCCGCGCAGATCGCCGCGAGCACCATCACCGCGACGCAGCTCGCCGCGGGCATCGTCTACGCCGGCATCGTCAACTCGACCACGGTCAACGCGGCCACCTTCACCGGGTCGACCTTCGAGGGCTCCGACTTCATCATCAACGCCGCCGGCGCGTTCTACTACGCCGGCACGCCCGCGGCCGGGAACCTGTCCACGTCCTCGGTCCCGGGCACGTCCGGCGGCACCGACACCGAAGGCAACCAGTACCTTCCCGGCACCAGCGCCTACGGGGCGACGTCGGCGACCCAGCTCGCCGACGGGTTCATCAGCTGCTACACCGGCACCCAGGCCGGCGGGTGGACCCTCAAGACCACCATCCAGTTCACCAGCCTCGGCATCGTGCTCTTCTCCGGAGGGCTCAACACCGCGGCCAACACCCTCGACGACGGCGCCGGGAACGCCGATATCGCCGGGAACCTGATGGTGTCCGGGACCGCGTGCACGCTGTCCGGCGGCGCGTCGACCACGATCCCGATGGCGGCGCCGAGCCGGACCGCGCTCGGCGCCACGTGGAACAGCACCACCGCGAGCCAGTGCAACCAGAACTTCGTCAACATCATCAACGCGCTGGGCAGTGCGGGCATCTTCTAGCCGTTATGGTGGGAATTGCCTCCCGCCCTGTACCTGATCCGTCCGGGGCGGGGGGCACCGATAAGCAGACGGATCAGACTCAGGAGCCCATCCCCGATGACGGATCAGAAACTGCCCACGTTCTCCGCCGCCGCGCTGCGCCGCCTCACCGCCACGCAGCTGCGCGTACTGCGCGCCGAGCACGAACGGGCGCTCGCCGCCCCCGACCTGGCCAACGCCACGCCCGATCTCATCGAGATGCTGGAGGCCGACGTCGCCGCGATCACCGCCGAGCAGGAACAGCGCGCGGCCCACGGCGAATCCATCCTCAGCCGCTATGTCGGCTGACCCGGCGCCCGGCGAGTGGGAATGCGGGGCCTACGGGCCCGGCGGCCTGGCGATCGGCGCCCTGTGCCACATCGCCGCGCGCTATGAGCGGATCTGCGGCTCGCCGCTGATATGCCATGTCGTGATGACCGGCGAGCGGGAACGCGTGTTCGCCCTGATCCAGGAGAAAGCCGCGGCCGGGGATCCTGACTTCATCCTCCTGGCCGCCCATTTCACCGCACCCGAAATGCTGCTCGGGGGGGCCCTGTCGGCCGACCTGTCCGACGGGTGAGCAGGCGCGGCGCCGCGCGGCCCGGAGAGCGGGGACATTTTTCCGGGCGCACGGCGCCGCCTTGCCCTCCCTCCCTTCAGGGATCACGCCTATCGGCAACATGCTAACGCCCGGGCCGTTTCGCGGGTCAGTCTTCCAGCACGGCCCGCGCCGCGGCCGTGTCGTGGAAGTCCGGGACGTACTTTTCCTGAAGCTCGATCGCGCGGCGGTAGGCCAGCTGCGCGCCCTGCTTGCTGGTGCCGAGCACTTCCCCGATCTGCTCCCAGGTCGCGCCGTCCTCCCGCGCCGACTTCATCGCCAGCCACTGCCAGCCCTTCATCTGCCGCACCAGCGCCACATTCGCGGCCAGCGCATCCAGGCCGGTCGCGTCTGCCAGCTCGGCGAGCTTGCGCTCTGCTATGTCTTTCGCGGTCGCGGCCGGCTGCTGGGCGAGAACCCTGCGCCAGAGATCGCGCTCGCCGTTCGCCTGCAC
>CAZWMF010000407.1:1957-4165 GCA_964634535.1 uncultured Opitutaceae bacterium
GCCGGCTAGACGCAAAGCCGGCGAGCCGGCTATATAGGACGAAACAAAATAATGACCGGGCGGCCCGAAGACCGCCCGGTCATGAACGCCAGAAGCTTCTCAGGGCCACCACCTGGCGCTTTGCTACGAGATGCCAGCATATCGGCTCTCAGGTAGCAGAGCAACCGGGAAATGGGAACCCTAGCCCCCGAGTTAGGTAGCCAGGACCGGAATTGAACGCACGAACAGCCGGCAGCGGCACGCATGCCCCGGTGACCATGCCCGAGGTCATGCGCTCCGTCCCGGCCGGCTCACGGCGGATCCTCGGCCAGCGTGACGCGCTGCGCGGCGGCCTGTCCTGCCCCGACCTCGCCGAGGTCCGCGCGGACTTCCGGGACCACCTGGCCGCGTTCTGGCGGATCCACGTCAACCATGCCAGCTGGGGCGGCGAAGGCCGGCCGCCCCGCGGCACCACCGAACCCACCCGGGCGCACACCTGCGACCTGATGGGCGACGTCGACCCCGAGACCGGCGAGCGCATCCCGGTCAGCGTGTCGACCTACCAGCGGTGCTCACGGTGGTGGCGGGCCCGCGGCTACCTCGCCATCGTGCGGCCCGGCTGGACGACCAAGCTCCGCGCCCTGGCCCTCCTCGGCCCGGACGACCACAACGCCCGGCAGGTACTCGTGCTGTGCCTCCCGGCCCCGAAAAAAGCCGTCACCACGCCCGCCGAACCCGCCGGCCAGCTAAGTGACGCCCTTCCCTGGTCCCGAAGGGATCCAGGTATAGCCCCTCACGCGAGAGGCGCCGAAACGCCGCCCGCGGCCCGCTCACCGCTCGCCGCCGTCCCCCGGGGCAGCGACGAGGAGCTGACGGCGGCCCGGGCCCTGCAAGAGCCGGCCGGGCCGCTGCGGCGGCTGTCCGCCAAGCACCTGCGGCACCTCGCCCGGCCGTTCTGGCGGGCCGGCTGGCGCCCGCTCGACGTGCTGTACGCGATCGACCACGAGCCCGGCGGCCGCCCGCACGGCTACGCCGCCGAGATCCGCTCCCCGGCCGGCTGGATCCGGGCCCGGCTCGCCGAGTGGACCGGGCCCGACGGCACCCCGCTCCCCTCAGCCGGCCAGATCCGCGCCGCGGCCGCGGCCGCCGACCGCGCCGACCAGGCCGAGCGGCGCCGCGCGGCCGCCGAGACCGCGGCCGCCAAGTCCCCCGACTACGCCGGCCACGCCGCGGCGGCCCGGGCCATGCTCGGCCGGCGCCGGCTCCAGCCCGGCTAGCGTGGGCCCCGCGTTCGTTCATTCGTTCATTCGTTCAATTTCATTACATTTCATCCGGTAATGAAACGTAATGAAACGTAATGAAACCCGGAGGCCGCGGTGACGCACGACGAGATCGTTGAGGAAATCCAGCGGCGCGCCGCGCGCCGCGCCGTGCTGACCCACTACTGCGGCCACGCCGAGCGCTGCGCCGGCGACCCCGGCCAGCCTGATCTCGTCCTCGTCGGCCGGGCCGGCGTCGCGTGGATCGAGGTCAAGACCGCCGGCACCGGCCCGAGCCCCGCGCAGATCAGGTGGAAATACGCGCTGCTCTCCTCCGGGCAGATATGGGAAATCATCCACGAGCACGACCTGGATCCCGGCGGCGCCGTCGACGCGCTGCTAGAGATAATCGATGCGGGCGTAGTCACGCTGTGACCGCGGTCACCTCGGTAGCCGCGTTCGCCGCGGTGCTGCTCGGCCTGCTCACCGCGGTACTCGGCTTCATGAACCAGCGGAAGATAAACGCATCGTCCGCGAAAGTCGACCGGATCAGCGTCGACGTCGACGGCCGGCTGTCGCTGTTCATCGCGCGCCAGGTGCAGCTCCTTGACGCGCTCCAGCAGGCCGGCGTCCCGGTCCCCGATATGCCCGGCGAAGGCCCTGCTACCGTCGAGACCATGACCGACACCGACACCGACACGGAATTCGCCGCCCACGCCGCCGCGCTCACCACGTTCTTCGGCGATACCCTGCCCGCCGCGGTCCTCGTCATCGAGGCGCTGAAACGGCAGGGCATCACCAACCTCGACGCCCTCGACGACCTCATCGAGGCAATCCCGGGCGCCATCGGCTCTTTCGAGGCCATCCTCAAGAGCGCGCCGACGCCGGCGGCCGCCGCGGCGCCGACGTCGACCGCGCCGACGTCGGCCACCGGCATGCCAGGAGAGCAGATGCTCCCGGATCAATGAAG
>CAZWMF010000408.1:0-4152 GCA_964634535.1 uncultured Opitutaceae bacterium
GCGCGCTTGAAGCCGGTTGCGATCATGCGGCGATCCACGCCATAGCATCGCTGACGCATGACGAAGTGAAGATCATCGGCGGACGCCGCGTCATCGAAATGCTGGCAGGAGAAGTCGGAAAGAAACTTGGCGTGGACGGCAACCAACGCATCGCGGCGAGCCACCTCGACACCGATCACCTCCATCTCCACGAAATCTACTCCAGGGTGCGCCCGGACCTCACCATCGTCGAAGCGCACAAAAACGAACGGTACCTCGTACGATCGCTCGCGCGGGAGTTGGAGCTTCGCGGCCTCACGGGTGAGGTGGCGCTGTGGCAGGAGGCGCTCGTCGGAGCCCAGGCGGCGGCGGCCGGCGCCGGACGCGAGCGCGCGTCGCATTAGAAACCCTACGCGGCGCCGCGCCTGATCTGATCGGGTGCGGCCCGCCGCTGTTTTGTGTTGAAAACCGCGGCCGTTCCGGCGATCACCACGGACCCCCTGCGCCCACCCCTGCACCCGCGCGGACTCCGGTCTTTCCTACCACCATGCAAGTCACGCTCACCTGGATCGATTACTTCATCTTAATCGCCTACACCGTTTTTGTCGTCGGCATCGGCTTTGCCCTCCGCAAATACGTGACGAATGCCTCGGACTTCCTGACGTCCGGGCGGTCGATCCCGACCTGGGTGACCGGGCTCGCGTTCATCTCGGCCAACCTGGGGGCGCTGGAACTCGTCGGCATGGCCGCGAGCGGCGCCAAATATGGCATCATCACGAGCCATTTTTATTGGGTGGGGGCGATTCCGGCGATGGTGTTCCTGTCCGTGTTCATGATGCCGTTCTATTACGGCTCAAAGGCGCGGTCGGTGCCGGAATACCTCAAGATGCGCTTCGACGAGCGGGTACGGGCGTTGAATTCGCTGTCGTTCGCGGTGATGACCGTTTTCGCCTCGGGCATTTCGATGGATGCGCTGGCAAAGTTGCTCCACCTGCTGCTCGGCTGGGATTATAATTGGAGTCTCATCATTTGCTCGGCGGTCGTGTTGGTCTACGTGTTGAAGGGCGGCCTCACCTCCGCCATCTACACGGAAGTGCTGCAGTTCTTCATGATCGTTCTGGGCTTCGCCCCGGTCGTGTACCTGGGGCTGAAGGATGTGGGCGGCTATTCCAAGATGTCCGACCTGCTCAGGGGCGTGGCCGTCAATCCGGCCGCCCTGCACCTCCGCGAGCCGGGGATCACGTATCCGGCCAATGCCTGGACGAGCGCCTGGGGCCCGCTGCTGGCCGGTCCGGCGCATAACCCGCTGGGCGTAGATTGGTTCGCGATGATCTTCGGGCTGGGTTTCGTCCTCTCGTTCGGCTATTGGTGCACCAACTTTCTCGTGGTGCAGCGCGCCATGGCGGCGCGCAACATGACGGCCGCCCGCAACACTCCGCTGGTCGCGGCCGTGCCGAAGATGCTCTTTCCGGCGCTCGTGATCCTGCCCGGCATGATCGCGGTGGCGCTGATGACCATTCCGAGCAAGGGCTACCGCATACCGGCGCCCATCCTCGACGAAGCTGTCTATGGCAAGGCGCAAGCGGCGATCACGGCCTCGGCCGGCTTGCCCGCCGACCAGGCCCTAGCCAATGTCAGCGCCGCGGTGGGGAAAAAGATGGACGCCGAGAAGGTGGCGGCGTTGATTCACGACGAAACGGTCCAGCCGCTGCCGACCGAAGAATTCCGGGATCGCCTGCTCAACGCCGAGGCGGAATACGATTACAACGGCGTCATTTTGTCGCTGGTGAAACGGTATTGCCCGCCGGGCATATTGGGCCTCGCGCTGACCGCATTGCTCGCCTCGTTCATGTCGGGCATGGCCGGCAATGTCACGGCCTTCAACACCGTATGGACGTACGACCTTTATCAGGCGTATATCGCTCCGAACAAGAGCGATGCCCACTACATGACGATGGGCCGCCTCGCGACGATCGTCGGCATCCTGCTGAGCGTGGGCTGCGCCTTTGTCGCCAAGCAGTACAACAATGCCATGGACATTATTCAGCTCGTCTTTGGCTTCGTGAATGCGCCGCTTTTTGCCACGTTCTTGCTCGGCATGTTCTTTGTGGGCACGACGGGCACCGGGGCGTTTGTCGGTCTGCTGGGCGGCATCGGCACCTCCGCGGTTTTCCACGCCCTGACTCTCGCCGAGGGCAATTTGCCCGGCGTCAAGGGCGGCTACCTTGGCGTGGTCCACGTCTTTCCAAGTGAAATGGCCCAGAACTTCTGGCTGGCGGTCTTTTCCTTCATCGTCTGCTTCAGCCTGACCGTGGGCATTTCGATCGTGACCAAGCGCACGAAATCCGACGCGGAACTCAAGGGACTGGTTTACTCGCTCACGCCCAAAATCCAGGAACACGACATTCCCTGGTATCAACGGCCCGCCATCCTCGGCACCGTGCTGCTGATCGCCTGCGCCGTCCTCAACATCCTCGTCTGGTAACCAAGGAGTTTTCTTATGGGTCTCGATATTCGCTGGCCAATCGGCCTCATGTTCACGCTCTTCGGGCTGGTGATTTCGATCTACGGACTCGTCACCAAGGACGATGCCGAGCTCTACCGCCGTTCGCTGGGCATCAATATCAACTTGCTGTGGGGGGCGATCTTGCTCGTGTTCGGGCTCGTGATGCTAGTGCTCGCCTTCCGGGCGAAGAAGCGGTCCGTACCGCCGCAATCTTAACAATCTCGCGGCGACGCAAAACCTGCTTGCGCCGCGCCGGGCAACCCGGAAGAGTGGCCGGACACAACTCGCGGGGTATCTACGCCCGCTTTCCAGTGCAATTATGGACGAAAACGTTCCCAAGGAGAATCCTCCACAGGATTTGAACGCTGTTCCGCAGCGTCCCAGTAATGAGGGACGGGGCCCTGCCGCAGGCAGCGGGGCCGGACCCAGTCCATTCAACAAGATCGACCTGACCCAATTGCAGGGCTTCAGCTTCGGCACGCAATGGACGCAGGACAAGTCCGCGCCGGGTGAGCGGCGGGAGCGCGAGGATAGCCGGAGTCGGCGCGAAAGCCGGGGGCCGGGTGGCCCGGCGGATTCGCCGGCCGACCGGCGCGATCGCCGGGTGTTTCGCCGGCCGGAAGGCGCCCCGAGCGAGGGGGCCGGTGCCGGACCGGGCGGGCCCGGCGGCGGACCGCGCCGTGACGATTCGCGGCCGCGCCACGATATCCGCAGCGGCGGACGCCCCGGAGCATCGGGCGGACAGGCCGGACCCCGGCCGGCGCCGTACGAAACCCGGGTGCCCTACGACAGCCCCAATTTCACGGTCACGTTTTATCCCGAGGACAATAGCTTCAACGCCCTGGTGAAGACCGTGCGGGCATCCTGCCGCACCATTGAATTGTTCGAGATCGCGCGCACCGTGCTGGGCAAGCCGGAACGTTTCACGGTCCTGCTGACCCGCAAGGATCCGGCCAATCCGAAGCCCGGCGTCCCGCCGCGCCAGACGGCGCCGGTCGACGGCGGCGCGGAGGCGGCCGCCGAGGCGGCGCATCCGACCCACGAGCCGATCTATATCTCGGCCCCCGACGCCTTGCCCTTCGAGGACGAGGAGTCGGCGATCGGCCACGTCCTCGCCAAGCACGTCAAGCTGTTCTTCGATTTGGCCGACGTGGAGGTCGAGCCGCCCAAGGGCAATTTCCAGGTGATCAACCGCTGCGGCGTCACCGGCGAACTGCTCGGGCCGCCGAACTATCACCGATACACGCAGATCATCCAGCAGCACTTTGCGGCCAAGAATCTGCGGATGCCCTTCGAGGCGTTCCGCAACCGGATCGAAACGGTGCGCGATCCCGAGGCCGTCGCCCAGTGGCTCGACAAGATGAAGAAGGTCGTTCGCTTCACCTGGAAGGGTCACGTGCCCGAGGGCCAGCCCGTGCCGTTTTTCGACACCTGGGAGGACGCGCGGATCTATTTGCTCGCCCAAGCGAAGGACAAGGTGGTCCGCTCCGCCGGCCATGCGCGGTTTCACGGACGCGAGTTGGAAACGCTGCCCGCCGGGGAGATCCGGCGCTCGATCGAGGGGGCGCTCGAACGCCAGCGGCGCTTCCCTTTGGATACGGCCAATGCGCTGCGCGGGCGGCTCCGGCGCGAGCACTTCACCATCTTCAAGAAGGGGGCGAAGGGGG
>CAZWMF010000409.1:0-4143 GCA_964634535.1 uncultured Opitutaceae bacterium
AAGGCGAGCCAGTGAAGGTCGCCTTCCTCAGCGGAACGAGCATCGCCAAATCCGACGTGTTTGCGGGCTGGGAGGTCCGGCGCATCCCCACCGCCTACGGTGAGGTCGTTGGCCGGACGCGGGGCGATTTCCTCCTGATCAACCGCCATGGCCCCGGCGCGCCCTTGCCGCCGCACGCCATCAATCACCGCGCCAACATTCGCGCCCTGGCCGACCTGGGTTTCTCGGACGTGGTTTCGGTCAACTCGGTCGGCTCGCTGCGGGCCGACCTGCCGGCGGGCAGCGTCGTGTCGTGCGCCGACTACGTGGGCCTGCAACAGGGCCCGGCCACGTTTTTCGACCACGAGCTCAAGGGCGGGGCGGCGGGCATCGCGAACAACCTCATTGCCCGGATCGTCGACGGGCTGGCCCCGGAATTCGCGATCAAGACGGGCCTGGTCTACGTGCAGATGCGCGGCCCGCGTTTCGAAACCCGGGCCGAAATCCGCATCGTGCAGCAATGGGGCGATGTGATCGGGATGACCGCGGCGAGCGAGGCCGATCTGTGCGGGGAGATCGGGCTGCATTACAACAGCCTCGCGGTTGTCGACAACTTCGCCAACGGACTCAATGGCACGCAGGTCGATTTCGGCAACTTTCCGGACCTGGTCAGGGCGAACCAGGCCCGGGTGAATCGCCTGTTTGTTCGGCTGCTCGAGGTATTGGCACCTTGAAGTAGGCCTGCAGGATACGGGCCGCCACCGGGGCGGCGAAGCGGCCGCCGTTGAATTCTTCGCCGGCCGTGTCGCCCTTGATGACGACCGCCACCGCGACCTGCGGCTGATCGGCCGGGGCGAAGCAGATGAACCAGGCCGCATCGGTCTTGTCGGGCAGGGTCGCCGTGCCGGTCTTGCTCGCGATCACGACGCCGGGGACCGCGTAGTCCTTCATCGCTTCCGAGGTCATGATATGGGCGGTGCCGTGGGGGTCGGTGATGGTCTCCTCCATCCCGCGAACGATGATATCGCGCTGCGCCGGGCTGAGTCCGATCGACTCGGTGTGCTGGTCCGCTCGGTCGGGGTCGTGGAGCAGCGTGGGCTTGGTCCAGATCTCCCCGCGCGCCACCGAGGCGGCGAAGCAGGCCATGCTGAGCGGGGTTTCGGTGATCGCGCCTTGGCCGATGGAAATAATGGCGGTGTCGCCCTCGTTCCAGGCGTGCTCGCGCCGCAGCTGGTCGATGTTGGGCAGGAGGCTGCGCGACTCGACCGGCAGTTCGATGCCGGTGCGGCCGTCCAGGTGCATCCGGTGGGCCTGGGCGACGATCGTCTCCGGACCCATGGCGATGCCGTGCAAATAAAAATAAATGTCGCAGCTCTCGCCGATCGCCTCGGCGAGTTGCAGGCGGCCGTGCTCCTCCTTGCCGCTGTCGCAGCCGTAGAGGCGGTTGCCGATGCGCACGTAGCCCTCGCAATCGACCGAGTCGTCGGTGGGCGACAGGCGCCCCGAAAGCAGCCCGGCGATCGAGACGAGGATTTTGAAGGTCGAGCCCGGCGGATACCGTCCGGCCACTGCCGTGTCGGTCCAGGCCTGACGGCGGTTGACTTCCGCCACCGCCGCGGCGTTGTGGGGAAAATCGTTCAGGTCGTAGTCCGGCTTGCTCGCGAGGACGAGCACCTCGCCCGTGCGCACGTCGAGCGCGACCGCCGAACCGATTCCGTCGCCGATCGCGTCCTCGGCCACCTTCTGCATATCGATGTCCAGCGAGGTGGTCAGGTCGCGGCCGGGCTGGGGCATGACCGTCGCGACCGGCGGATTCACCCGGTAGCCGGCCGGATCCACCCGGTAGATCGTGCCGCCGGCCCGCCCCTGGAGCCGTTCGTCGAATTCCTTTTCCAGGCCGTCGCTGCCCATCGTGCCCTTCATCTTGAAGGTCATCAGATCGGCCCCGGGGAAATCCTCCGCCTCCACGTTGTCCTCGGAGGTCACGTAGCCCAGCACATGGGAGGCGGCCGAGCCGAACGGATAGCTGCGGGCGCTCGCATAAGTGACTTGGAGGGGGGAGGCGACTGGCAGGTTTTCGACCAGCCGCGCGAAATCCTCCGGGCTCAGGTCGTCGGCCAGCGTGTACGGAATGAGCAGCTGCTCGCGGAAGTGCCGGTTGAGCTTGCGCACGTCCAGAATCTCGGTGCGGCCGAGCAGGGAGTCGACCTGGTCGAGGTAGCGCTGGACCACGCTCACCCGGGCGATCTGCACCATGTCGCCCCAGGTGACGTCGCTGTCGCCGCTCGTGCGGTAGTTGGCCCGGATGCGCGCCGCCTCCTTTTGAAACTCGCTTTGCAGCTCGTCGAGATAGAGCACGACGGAGAAGCGGGACCGGTTGCCGACGAGCAGCCGGTGATGGCGGTCGTAGATCAGGCCGCGGGGCCCGGGCAGCAGCACTCGGCGCTCCTGTTGCAGCCGCTCGGTCTGGCCGTAGGCCCCGTTTTGAATGAGCTGCCGGTAGGCCGCCCCGCCGGCCAGGGCGAGGAGGATCGCCGCCACGATGAAATAAAAGGTGAGCAGGCGCGGATCGAACGCCTGGTGCGACGCCACCCGGGGCTCGGTCGGGCCGCTGCGCTCTTCCGGCGGGCCGGCCATGGCTCAGAGGCGCCGCAGGGCCGGGCCGCCGAAGCGGGCGAGCAGGGCCGCCTGCGCCGAGAAAAACCACGGGGCCACCCCGAGGAGCGCGATTTGGGAGACGATCAGGTCGGCCAGGCCCCGGCTGCCGTAGCCCACGCCGGTGGGATAGCGGTGCGCCCGCAGGGCGGTCAGGGCGAGGCCGAGCGCGAGATTGACGAGCAGGGCGATCGCGATCCGGCCGATGAGATCCTCGTGCGGCAGGCGGTGCCGCCCCTGGGCCAGCACGATCTGGACGGCGAGGAACAGGAGCGCCTGCGTGCCGAACGGCAGGAAGGCGTTGGCATCGCACATCAGCCCGGCCAGGAAGGCCACCGCACCGGCGCTGGGCGCCGGGAGGGTGAGGGCGGCGAACGTCACATAAAGGCCGCCCAGGTAAAGGCTGACGTGGAGCGGCGCGAGCGCGTCATTGGCCTGGGCGACGAGCGCCCAGAGCAGCACGAGGCTGGCGAACACGGTCACGGCCGGGCGCATGGGTTACGGGGTCGCCGGCCGGACCAAGGTTACGCCGGCCGCGGGCAGCGGCACGAGCACGGTCACCTCGGTCAGATCCGCCAGCCGCGGATCGAGTTCGACGACGCCGGTTTTGAACAGGCCGTCGGTGCTGGGTTCGAGCCGGACGACCCGGCCCAGGCTGAGGCCGGCCGGAAATTCGCCGCCCAGGCCCGAGGTGACCAGGCGCCGCGGCTCGGCCTCGCTCGCGAAGATATCCAAGGGCACGAACTCCAGCCGGCCTTGCGCCGGGCCGAAAGCGGGGTTGACGCCGCCCTGGAAGGAAACCGGTCGGTTCTCTCCGTCGAAGAACGCGGCCAGGCGCACTCCGGGATCGCTAATGAGTTCGACCACGGCCGTGTAGGCGTGAACTTCCGCCACCCGCCCGGCGACGCCGCCGGCATAGATCACCGGGTCGCGGACGCTCAGGCCGTAGTTGGCGCCCTTGCGGATCACCAGACGCTGCCACCAGGACGAGAAGTCCCGCTGGGCGACCCGCGCGGGCTCGAGGCGGTAGTGGGGCAGGGCCGGCAGCCGGAGGAGATCCTCCAGTCGGCCGATCTCCGCCTGGAGGCTCGCGGTCTGCTGCGCCGAGACGGCGTAGTTGGCGTTGATTCGCGCCAGGTCGCGGCCGGCCTCGATCAGCTCGTTCTGGCTGTGCAGCCGCAGGCCCCAGTAGTCCTGCAGGTCGCGCACGTGGGAGGCGGCCGCGGCGATGGGCGCGGTCAGTTCGAAGAAGCTCGCGCGCAGGCCCATCTTCAGCGCCACCGGAATGAGCAGCCAGGCCACCGCGACCGCCGCCAGGGTGGCGAACGGACGTGCGGACGGTCTAAACATTCTGGACGAGCCAGGACAGGTCGTTCAGGACGGCCCCGGTCCCGTTGGCCACGGCGGAGAGCGGGTCGTCGACCACGGTCACCGGCAGTCCCGTCTTGTCGCTCAGCAGCCGGTCGATGCCACGGATGAGCGAGCCGCCGCCCGCCATCACGAAGCCGC
>CAZWMF010000410.1:0-4130 GCA_964634535.1 uncultured Opitutaceae bacterium
CTCGAGGCCGGCGCGGACGTAGCGGTAGCGAGCGTGCACGTGTTCCGCCGGTATCTCGAGAAGATCGCCGCGGGCGCGCCCGCGCCGTCGCTCGACGAACTGGTCTATGCCCGGCGCAAGGAAAAACGCATCCGCTCGGAAATGACGGAAGCTTTGGGCCGCACGTTTGTCACGCCGTTCGACCGCGAGGACATCGAGGCGCTCTCGTTTGCGTTGTACCGCATCCCCAAGCAAATGGAGAAGATCGTCGAACGCATTTCGATCATGCCCGGACCATTTCCGGCCGAGCGCTTCAGCCGCCAGGCCGAACTCCTCGACCAGGCGGTCGAGGCCGTCGTCTTCATGGTTAAACAGCTCCGGCACGGCGCCAACCTGGCGCAAATCCGCGAGGCCAATGATCGACTCCAATTTGCCGAGGGCGAAGCCGACAAGGTCATGCTCGGCCTGCTCAAGGAATTATACCACAGCGACATCGACGCCCGTCGACTGATGATGCAGCAGGAACTTTACGAGATGGTTGAGCAGGCGGTCGATCGCTGCCGCAACGCCGGCAACATCGTCGTCGAAGTCGCCCTCAAGAATTCCTGACGGCCGCGGGCTCCATGCTCCTCTTCGCTCTCGTCGTCCTGGCCGCGCTGGCTTTCGAATACATCAACGGCTTTCACGACACGGCCAACGTGATCGCGACCGTCGTTTCCACCAAGGTCATGACGCCGAGGGTCGCGGTGCTCTGGGCGGCCTTTTGGAATCTGGTCGGCGCGTTTGCCGGCACCAAGGTGGCGAGCACGGTCGCCAAGGGCCTCGTCGATCCCGCGGCGGTCGGCCTGCAGACGATCCTGGCCGCCCTCTTGGCGGCGATCGTCTGGGATCTGCTCACCTGGTGGGCGGGCCTGCCCAGCAGTTCGAGCCACGCCCTGATCGGCGGCCTGTGCGGGGCGGCGCTGGCCGGCGCCAACGGCAATTGGCTCGTCTTGAATTGGGCGCACGGCCTGTGGCCCAAGGTCGTCCTGCCCATGATCACCTCGCCCCTGCTGGGGTTCATCGGCGGATTGGTGCTGATGCACCTACTGACCATCCTGTTCGCCCGCGCCACCCCGCGCTTCGTCAACCGCTTTTTCGGCAAGGCTCAGTACGTGAGCGCCGGCTTCATGGGCTTCAGCCACGGCAGCAACGACGCCCAAAAGACCATGGGAATCCTGACGCTGAGTCTGGTCATCGCCACCCATAACGGGCTTTTCGCCCATCTGCCCGCCTGGGCCCACGTTTTTGAGGTGCCCGTTTTCCGCGTGCCCGCCTGGGTCGTGGGCGTGTGCGCCTGCACCATGGCGGCCGGCACGGCCGCCGGCGGCTGGCGGATCGTCCGCACCATGGGCCTGAAAATGGTGAAGCTTCAGCCGGTGAATGGCTTTGCCGCGGAGACCTCCGCGGCCCTGGTGATCCACGGCGCCTCGCTGATCGGCGCGCCGGTGTCGACGACGCACGTCATTTCCACCTCGATCATGGGCGTGGGCGCGACCAAGCGCTTGAGCGCCGTCAAATGGGGCATCGTGGAGCGGATCCTCTGGGCCTGGGTCCTCACCCTGCCCGTGACCGGACTATTGGGCTACGTCTTCCAGCACGCGCTCCGGGGCCTACACTAAATCGCCGGAGCGTGCGCCGGCACGGGCCGGACGGCGCGCCGGCGAACGCCCCTCAGCCCGGCGCGGCCAGCGTAAAGCGGAACGTGGTGCCGTGGGCCGGCGAACTCTCGACCGAGACTTCCCCGCCGTGGGCCTGGACCACGTGCTTGACGATCGCCAGCCCAAGACCGGTGCCGCCCTGCTCCCTCGACCGGGCCTTGTCCACCCGGTAGAACCGCTCGAAAATCCGCGCCTGCGCCTCCGGGGGAATGCCCGGACCGTTGTCGTGGATGCTGATCTCGATCTTGCCGTCGGGGCGCGGCCGCGCGTCGGCGCGGACTTCGCCTCCCGCCCGGCCGTATTTGATGGCGTTGTCCAGGAGGTTCGACGTCACCTGGCGGAGCCGGTCGGGATCGGCGCGGACCAGAAGGGCGGCCGGCACATCGTTGAACAGCCGCACGTCCCGCGTCGCCGCTTTGGCCTGCATGTCGTCCACCGTCTCCTGCACGGCCGCCCGCAGGGAGAGCGCGTCGAGTCGGAGCCGCATCCGGCCGGAATCCAGGGTCGACAGGAGCAGGAGGTCGTCGATTACCAGAGTGAGCCGGTTGGTGTGCCGCTCGATGATCTGCAGGAAGCGCAGCAACGTGGCCGGGTCTTCCTTGCCGCCGTCCACCAGGGTCTCCACGGCGCTCTTGACCAGCGAAAGCGGCGTGCGCAGCTCGTGACTGACGTTGGCGACAAACTCCTGGCGCACGGCCTCGAGTTGGCGCAGCCGGGTGAGGTCGTGAAACACCAGAATGGCGCCTTCGCGCGACCCATCGCCCGCGCGCAGGGCCAGGGCGTTGATCTGCAGGAAGCGCGGGGCCGCCCCGATGCCTTCGAGCCGCAGCTCGTGGCCGAGGACTTCGGATTCCTTTTCCAGGCGGGCCGCCACCGCCTCGACCTCGTGGTGACGGACCACTTCGAGCAGCGTCCGACCGGTGGCCGGCGGGACAAAGCCGAACAGCGCGCCGGCCGCGTGATTGGCGAGCCGGATCAGGCCCGTGCCATCGATCACGATCAAGCCCTCGACCATGCGGTCGAACAGGGCGGCCGTGCGCTCGGCCTGGCCGCGCAATTCCGCCTCGCGCGCCGCCCGCTGCCGGGCCAATTCCTGCCGGTGGCGCTCCTCGGCCTCGCTGGCGCGGGAACGTTCCCGGCCCAGGGCGACGAGGCTGGCGACCGCAATCGCGGCCAGGACCACGAGCAGGGTGGGCATCAGCCTTCGGCGCAGCAGCGGTAGCCCACGCCGCGCACCGTCTCAAGCCAGCGGGCCGCCTCGCCGAGTTTCTCCCGGAGGCGGCGCATGTGGGTGTCGACCGTGCGGCTGTCGATCGGATTCTCGTAGCCCCACACATCCTGCAACAGCCGATCGCGCGACTGCACCCGACCCCGGCGCCGCGCCAGGACCTCGAGCAGGCGGAATTCCGTCACGGTCAGGGTGATTGGCTTGCCGTCCACCTGGACCTGGTGGCGGGCCACGTCGATGTCGATCTCGCCCAGGCGCAGGTGGATCGCCCCCTCGTCGGTCGCCGGCGCGCGGGCGAGCAGCTTGCGGATCCGCAGGACGAGTTCGCGCGGACTGAACGGCTTGGTCACATAGTCGTCGGCGCCCAGTTCGAGCCCGAGCACCCGGTCCATCTCGGCCGCCCGCGCGGTGAGCATCAGAATCGGCATGCCGGCGGTGGCGGCGTCGCGCCGCAGAATCTTGCACACTTCCAGCCCGTCGACCTCCGGCAACATCAGGTCGAGCACCATGAGGTCGGGCCGCTCGTCCCGCGCGGCCTGGAGGGCCCGCGTGCCATCCTTGGCGAAGATCGGCGCGAAGCCGGCTTCCTTCAATTTGAAGCCGAGCACATCCAGTGCGTCCGGCTCGTCGTCAACCAATAGGATTTTGGGCTTCATGTTTGTGGACCGTGTGGCGGATATCGACGCCCTCGTACAGAAAAACGACGTCCTCGGCGATGTTGGCCGCGTGGTCGGCCACGCGCTCCAGACTCTTGGAAATCACCATGAGGTGCAGGCAGCGGCTGATCGTGGTCGGCCGCTCGACCATGAAGCTCGCGAGCTCCCGATGCAGCTGCCGGTTGAGGTTGTCCACATCCTTATCCCGCGGGACCACCGCCCGGGCCTTGGCCGGCTCGCGGTTGATGAAGGCCCCGATCGCGTCGCGCAGCATTTCGAGGGACATCGTCGCCATCCGCGGGATATCCACGTAGGGCTTGAGCTGCGGCTCGGTGCTCAGGTCGATCGCCCGGCGGGCGATCGTGACCGCCGAATCGCCGACCCGTTCGAGATTTTGGGAAATCTTCATCGCCATCGCGGTCATGCGCAGGTCGGTGGCGAGCGGCGCCTTGGCCAGGAGGTGGATGGCCAGGTCGTCGATGTCGATTTCGAACTGGTCGATTATGTTATCGTCCTCCTGCACCTGGTGGGCGAGCGCGTCGTCCCGCTCGGTGAGGGCGCGAATCG
>CAZWMF010000411.1:0-4119 GCA_964634535.1 uncultured Opitutaceae bacterium
TTCGAGGCATTGGGAAACGTCTTTGTGTTACGGTCTCGAAACAGTTTCGGTTCGGTTGAAAGGTGACGGTGATCAACCGGCTCACTGGGCATGACTTAGCGACTCTCCCATGCGCTCCGCTGAAAAGAGCCCACGAGGCAGGCTCGCCGGAGAACCCACGCATCGGCTACTGCTCTTCGAGCCACCATGCGGTGGCGACGAACAAGAATATGCGCGGGCCCATCGATTCAACCACGATACCCAACTGAGATTTGCGCGACCTGGAATCCGGAAGGAAATCTATTCCGCGATGGCCGTTCTCCCAACTACTTATTTACCCAATCACTTACGCAACATGAGATTCAGCTGCGATTGGTGCGATTGAGTAATGGGCAATTATCACCCGTTCTCCGTTCCAAGCATCGATGTTTTCTTGGTGGCCCGAACTACAAGATGCCGTGTCTTAAATGCCACCGCCTGGGCTCGCGATCGGACGTGAAGTTTCTCATAAATCCTCCGTATGTATGTATTTACTGTGGTCGGGCTGATGCCGATATTATCGGCAATTTCTTTATACATGTAACCGCGGGTAAGAAGGGCTAAGACCTCGTTCTCCCGAGGAGAGAGTCCCTCGGTCGCCTCCGCCTTGGACATTGGCTGTTGGAGAAATTGCACTACTTTTCTGGCAATATTCGTGCTCATAGGCGAGCCGCCGGCGTGAACCTCCCTTATAGCCGTCAAAACCGCCTCTCGGGGAGTTCGCTTTACCAGGTAGCCGGTTGCCCCTGCCGCAAGTGCGTCGAATATGTGGTCGGTGTCCTCGTACACGGTTAACATTACGAACTGGGTTAGCGGGAGTTGCAGTTTGAGACGACGCACGCACACTATCCCGTTTGCTCCCGGTAAATTGATGTCGATCAGAGCGACGTTGGGGAAAAGCCTCGGGAGAGCGTCGAGGGCTTCCTCGGTGTCGCCGCATTCGCCCACACATCTCATGCCGTCGGCCTGCCGCATCCAATCGCACAGAATGTTCCGAACCGACGTGTCATCTTCAACCACCGCTACCGTTATCAATGGTGATTCGCTTTTGGACAAATGCTCGACTGACGATTGGGACTTTGGGTTTTTCATCGCGCGTGGTGGCGGGGAAGGGGGGGGTTGTCGGATCCATTTCTCGTGCCGTTAACATGGCTAATGAAGAATAACGCGGTGGTCCCGCCTCCGACCGAGCTAGCGACCTCGTAGCGTCCGCCGATCTGTGCCAAACGGTGTTGGAGATTCGAAATCCCATTTCTGCACACCGCGCCTTCGGATGCGGGAAGGGCAGCCATCCCTCGCCCGTTGTCACCGATCGAGATAACAAAGGAATCCGGCTCGACCTTTAACGATAGTCGAACTTCCGAAGCGGAAGAATGTTTCACGGCATTGTTGAGCACCTCCTTGAACGCGAGGAAAAGATTATGCCGGGTGTCCGTGCTCAGAGGCCAATCCGGCAAATTGACGGGAAAGTCGAGGCGGCAGCGCACCTGGGCGGCATTTAGGAAATCCTGAGCGAATTTGGCCATATAGCAGATGAGGCTCTCGAATGTGTCGTGCTTGGGGTTGACCGCCCATACGATCTCGTCGAAGGACTGGGTGACTTCTCGGGCGGTGCCGGAGATTTCCTGCAAGATGGCCGCCGCCTCCGCCGAGTGATGTTGCCCATTGGGCACCGATTGACTTAATAGCGTGATCCGCGTGAGGTTGGAACCGATATTATCGTGAATGTCTCGGGCAATGCGGATACGCTCGCGTTCGATCGCTCGCTCCTGCTCGAGCCGGGAAACCCGACGCTGCATTCTCCTTTGGGTTTCAAAGCGCACAATCCACGCCGTGACTAAGAATGCGAGGAGCCCGCACCCGCTTAGAAACCACCAAGTCTGCCAGAAAAACGGCAGTACCATGAATGCCAGTTCGGCTCCCCTCAAGTTCCAAATCCCGTAGCCGTTGCTTGCGATACATTGGAAGCGATAGCGGCCGGGGGCCAGCTGGCTATAGAATGCGCTGCGCTTATTTCCGGAATCCACCCAATCCGTGTCCAAGCCTACCAGGCGATACTTGAATCTCACCTTGCTCGGGGCGGCGAAGCTCAATGCCGTGAATTGGAACTCCAGTCTTCGATGATCGGGTGCTAGCCTCAGACCGTCGGTGGCACTCCCCAAATTGTCGAGGGTGCGACCGTCGACCTGCATGGATTCCAGTATGACAGGTGGGGGAATTCGATTCGGGCGGACCTGGGCCGGATCGACCGACACTAAGCCTTTGCTGCTAGTAAACCATAGCCGGCCATCTGCGGTTTTGCACCCGGCTGCCTCTAGGCCGCCAGAGAACTCGAGCGTGGGCAACCCGTCGTCGCGCTCATAATTCTGTCCGAGCACGGTTTGCGTCTGTCCGTCGGCACAGCGGTTCAGGTCATCCTTGGCACAGCGCAGTATGCCGTGATGGGTACTCATCCAGAGAAATCCAGCGCCGTCATCGGCTATATGGCAGATCACGTTGCTGGCCAGGCCCTGGCTTTCCCCAATCGTTGAAAATCGGCCGCGCTTTAGGCGATTGAGCCCGGCGTCCGCCGTCCCAATCCAGAGCGTTCCATCATTCTCGGGTAACAGGCAATTCACGCGGTCGCTGGCTAGGCCGTCGCTGCGATGAAAGAGGGAGATTTTCCCTTCCGAAAATCGTCCGAGACCGCCTCCTGTAATCCCAAACCAAATCACGCCGGCGTGATCGCGAACGATCGTGCTAATATGGTTGGTTGCCTCGGCGCGCGCCTTGAATACCGATGTGGCAATTCCGTCTTGCCAATGCACCAGCGCGTTGCCGACGCCCGCCCAAAGCCCATGGTCCCACGGGATATTTTCCAGCGCGAGGACAGGCGCGTTCCCGGTTTCAAATCCGGGCACTAGGCTGCATCGGTCTCCCAATAGCCGGTAAAGTCCGCCTCCCCAAGTACCGACCCAGACGCGTCCGCCCGCGTCTTCCTCCACCGACCAAACATACGGATTCCCCAAACCCTCCGACTGCCCATAGTGCGACCAAGTGCCGTGAATGTATCGGAAGAGGCCACCGCCTTCCGAACCAATCCACAGGCCGCCTCCGGCGCCCGCAGCAACTGAAAGCATCGTATAGCCCTGCCATTGGTCAGGCGCATTGGTCACGGTGAATAAGGCTGGTTTCATCATCACCAATCCCCCCGTGCCAATTCCAACCCAAAGATCGCCTTCCCGGTCTTGATAAAGTGACCGAATCCAGTTCTGCGGCAGGCCGCTGCTTTGCTCAATATGATTCACCTGGCCATTGGGATAGACGAGAAAACAACCCTTGTCGTTTGTGCCGATGGCGACCGAACCGTCCGCCATTTCTAGCATCGCGGAGATATTGCTATCCTTGAAAGGGCATGGTCCACGGTCCTTGGTCCAACGACCGCCTTGCCACTCTCTTAGATGCTGGTCCCTCACTACCCAAAGCCCCCCGTCGACCGCGGCCGCAAAACCCACCACGTAGCCACTCGACGTTGCCGGGCCGAGGTCGATTGCCTCAAGTCTGCCTTCATGTAGTCGTGACAGTTGGCCATCGCGGTTAACAAACAATTCGCCCCCTGTGTCCCGAACCAGCCCGAGCGCGCCAGGCGGCTGGCCCGCGAGCTTCGGCAACACATGTCCATCCGCCTCCGACTGGAGGGATCCGTCGTCACGGAGAAGCCAGATCTTCCCAGACGAGTCAGCGCTAATGCCTACGATCTTCCGGCCCGCGACGGCCGAACTATTTATCATTCTGTCAAATCGGCCATCGTGGTAATCGGTCACAGCTCCGGACTCGTGCCCGATCCAGAGCGTTCCTTTTGCATCCTCATAAAGGCACACAATATCGTTGTCCTGAAGGCTCGTGATTCTCAGAGCGGAATAGACCCGAAAGCTTTCGCCATCAAAACGGGCAAGTCCGCCGTACGTGCCCAACCATAAGTAGCCGTCACGAGTTTGCGCGATGGCAGTGACGGAATTCTGCGGGAGGCCCTCTTCCACCTGCCAAACGCGCAGCAAATATCTCGAATTTGGATGATTGGCTAGCGGCACCGCCGCACCTAAGACGGGCGGAAGCAGTAGA
>CAZWMF010000412.1:0-4104 GCA_964634535.1 uncultured Opitutaceae bacterium
TCTACAACAAGGTGCGCGAGGGCTACCTCGTCCTGGCCAAGAGCATGCCGGAGCGGCTGGCGGTCATCGACGGGACCAAGAGCGAGGACACGATCGCCAAGAACATCTGGGCCGTGGTGAAGCCCCGGCTCGGCTAGACGTTCCGGATGGCGACGACGGACGCAGCGCCCGCCGTGCGGCCCTGGCCGCCCGGACTGGTCGGCACGCCGGCCGTGGCGGTGATCGAGCGCGCGATCGCGCGGGGCCGGCTGGCGCACAGTCTCCTGCTCCATGGGGACAGCTTCGAAACCCTGAGCGCGGTGGCGGCGACCATCGCCGCCCGCCTGCTCGCCGTGGGTGGCGCCTTTGCCGGCCTCGACCACCCGGATTGCTTCATCCTGCGGCCGGCCGGCAAGTCGCGCCAGATCGGCGCCGATCCGACCCGCAAGCTGATCGCGCAGGTCCGGGTGTCCGCGGCCGTGGGCACCCACAAGGTGGCGATCATCCACGAGGCCGACCGGATGAACGCGACCGCCGCCAACATTTTTCTCAAGACCCTCGAGGAGCCGCCGGCCAACACGACGCTGCTCCTGGTGAGCGTGCATCCGTACGCGCTCATCCCGACGATCCGCAGCCGCTGCCTGCACTTCCGCTTTCCCGCCGATCCGAGCCTGGAATTGCCGGCGCAGTCCGCCGGCTGGCCGGAGTGGCTCGAGGCCTATCGGGCCTGGCTCGAGCGGTTGGCCACGCCGGCCGACACGAAGCGCGCGGTGGCGGATCATATTTTCTCGGTTTACGGGTTGCTGGCCCGTTTCGGCCTGATTCTCGACCAGGCCACCGCCGCCGCCTGGGACCGGCAGAAGGCGGCCCTGCCCGCCGAGCTCGAGGACGAGGAGCGGATCGCCATCGAGACCGGCCTCGCCAACGGATTGCGGGCGCGCTTTTTCGCCGACATCGAACAGACGACCGGCGCCCACGCCCGGACGCGCCTGGGCACGGCGGCCGGCCCCACTCGCCGGGCCTTTGGCGCGGCGATCGACGAGATGGAGCGCGGCGCCGGTCTGCTGCGGGTCAACCTGAACGAGTCGGCGGCGCTCGAAAACTTTCTGCTCGCGTCGCTGCGGCTTTGGTCGGGTCGCTAGCTTTCGGCCCGGCGGCGGGCGTCGGCCTCGATCAGCGCCTTCAAGCGGTTGAGCTCGGCCCGGACCCGGGTCTTGACGGCGGGCAGATCGGCGAGCGTCGCCGCCGGTTCGCGGGCAAAGAGGTAGAACTTCATCTTTGGCTCGGTGCCGCTGCCGCGGGCCGCGAAGCTGTAGCCGTTGGCGAGGCTGGTCAGATAGAGGTCCTGCTTGGGAATGGCCTCCCCGTCGGTGTCGACGATGTCCTCCCGGCCAAAATCCTGGAAGCGCGTCACGGCGACCCCGCCGAATTCGCGCGGCGGCTCCGACCGGTAGGTCTCGATGATGCGCCGGATCTTCGCGCTGCCGCTCGCCCCCTCGTAGTATATGTTGATCACGCCCTCCAGGAAGAAGCCGTGACGCACGTAGAGTTCGTCCAGATATTCGGGCACGGTCTGCCCGCGGGCCTTCACCCACGCGGCCAACTCGGCCATCATGAGGCAGGCGGCGTTGCCGTCCTTGTCCCGCACGAGGTCGTTCGGCAGGTAGCCGTAGCTCTCCTCCATGCCGACCGCAAAGAAGGTCGAATGCTGCAACTGGAGGCGCGCCCGCTCGGCTAACGGCAGGGCGTCGTAATCGCTCGCCGGCCCCAGGCGCGCGCGCAGCTTTTCCTCATAGCCGCGGATCTTGGCGCCGATCCACTTGAAGCCGGTCAGGGTGTTGACCACCTTGACGCCGTGGCCCGCGCCCACCGCGTCCTGGAAGCCGGAGGTCACGAAGGTCTTGATGAGGCAGGCCCGGGTCGACCCGGTGGGCGGCAGCCAACCCATCTCCTTGAATTTGGTCAGGCGGTAGTCGGCGAAGAGCGCGCCCACCTGGTTGCCGGTCAGCAGCTCGATTCGACCGTCGCGGGTGCGCACGGCGCATCCCATGCGATCGCAGTCGGGATCGGTGGCGAGGACGACGTCGGCGCCGACCGACTCGGCGAGCGCGACGGCCCTGGTCAAGGCCTCGGCGTTTTCCGGGTTGGGCGACTTGACGGTGGGAAAGCGCGCATCGAAGGCGACTTGCTCGCGCACCTGGTGCAGGTCGCACCCGGCATGCAAGAGCAGGGCGGGCGCGTGCGCCCCACCGGTGCCGTGGATGTTGGTGAAAACCACCTTGACCGCGGCCCGCTTGAACACGCTTGGATCGAGCACGGCTTGCCCGGCGGCGGCCAGGTAGGCATCGTCGGCCGCGCGGGCGAGCACGGTGACGTCCGTCAGGTCCTTGGCGAAGAACGCGGGCAATTCGCCTAGGGGAACGGCATTGACCTGGGCGACGATGCCGACGTCGTCCGGCGGCACCACCTGGGCTCCGTCGACGAAATAGGCCTTGAAGCCGTTATCGTGCGGCGGGTTGTGGCTCGCCGTGATGACGACGCCGGCGTGGGCCTTGAGCCAGCGCACGCTGAAGCTCAGCTGCGGCGTCGGCCGGGGCTCGCTGAAAATGTAGGCGCGACCGCCCAGGCGGGTCCAGGTCGAGGCGGCGAGTTCGCAAAAATGGCGGGAGAAATGCCGAACATCGTAGGCGATGACCAATTTCGCCCGGTCGGTCGAACCGCGGGCGTCGAGGTAGCCGCGGGTGTAGCGGTACAGGCCGACGGTCGCCCGGACCAGCGTGAAGTCGTTGAGCATGTTGCTCCCGATCGCCGCGTGCTCGGGCGATTCCGCAGGGCCGCGGCCGCCGGTCTCCGCGGCGGTCGGCACGGCACCGATCGTGCGGCCGCGCATGCCGCCCGTGCCGAATTCCAGGGCGCGGTAGAACCGATCGTTCAACTCGGCCCAGGATTCCTGCCCGACCAGCTCGGCGATGCTGGCGGCCGCCCAATCGGGCAGGCCGGCGCGGGCGAAATCCTCGATACTTTGGGCGGCGGACGGCAGGATCCGGCCCTCGCGGGCGGCGGCGTGGATGCGTTCGAGCGGGATGGTCATGGATGGTCAGGCGAGATAAAGGCCTTCGGCGATTTCCGGCCGGGCGGCGAGTTTGCGCCAGCTTTCGGCGAACGTGTCTTCGTCGTAACCGAAGAGCGGCGACACTTCGAGGTTGAAGGAGGGCAGTCCCGTGGCGTCGGCCGGCACGGCGGCCCCGTTGGCGCGCAGCCAGCGGGCGAACTGGCGGCATTGATCCTCCCGGCAGCTGCGGGGCGAATCCACGCCCTCGGCGTTCTTGACCGGCGAAAAATCGTCGGCCCGCGCGGTCTCGATGACCGCGGGATTGGCGGCAAACGGCAGGGCGTCGAAGACGAACATTTCGAACTTCACGCCGTTGGCCTTCTCCGGCTTCACCGGCCGGCCCGCCGCGTCGACCGTGGGGATCTTCTTATCCGCCCGGTGGAAGGGCAAGAGGCCAGCCCCCCCGGGCTGGGCCATGCGTCGCACGAACTCCCGGTCGAGGACGTGGATGGCGATGCTGCCGGCCACGTAGCGCAGGGCGCCGGCGGCGTCGCGCTCGCGCTGCCATTCGATCGGGAGGTCGGAGTATTCGATCACGACCAGCTTGCCGTTGCGCGCGCAGAAGTGGCCGAGCTTCTCCTCGGGGTAGGCCTTCGGCACCATCTTGCTCGACATGTCCGAGCGGCGCAAGTGGTGCCAGCCGAGAAAGGCCGGGTCGACGACGCGCACCAGCGGATTGTCCACCTGGAAATAGCTCAGGGTGTCGATCCCCTCGCCGGCCATGAGATCGAGGGCGCCGCTGCGGTGCAGGGCCCGCAGCGAACCGCCGTGCCCGTCGGGCGACAGGGCAATCGTCTGGGTGCTCTCCAGCAATATCCGGCCCTGGAAATCGACCGCCGGCATCCGACCTTGGCGGAAAAAATGAACGCGCCCGCGATCCAGCCCGAAAAAATTGCGGGAGAAGAAAAACGCCTCGGTGGCGGCGTGGTTCTGGTGGCTGGTCATGATGAACCAATGCAAGGGGCGGCCATAGCGCCGGCCGGCCGCCCGGATTTTTTCGGCAAAGACCTCGA
>CAZWMF010000413.1:0-4103 GCA_964634535.1 uncultured Opitutaceae bacterium
CCGAGCAATCGCCCGCGGACTTCGAAGACGTGCAGGCCAGCTTGGGCGAAGAGATCCTTGACGCCTTCGAGGGTGAAATATCTGAGGTGGGTACGGTCCAAAAGTCCTTCGTCGGCGTATCGCCACTGGCCTCGGAGCAGGTCTCTGATCACGGTCCAGTGGCCGACATTGGGGACACAGGCGATGACCAGTCCGCCAGGGGCGGCCAGCTCAACCGTCTCTTTCAGGACAAGCCACGGATCGCGACAATGCTCAAGGATGTCGCCACAGACAATCACGTCCACGCCGCTCGTGATCTGGGCCGCGACAAGCAGGAAATCCTCGACTGCACCATGATAGCATTCGGCCATGCGGCTTTGGGCAATGTCGGCGGCCTGGATATTGATCTCGACGCCAAGCCATCGCACGCTCGGGTTGATTCGCCGGTAAAGTTCGGCCAGCTTCCCCGCGCCACAACCG
Organism: uncultured Opitutaceae bacterium; assembly: GCA_964634535.1. GTDB lineage: Bacteria > Verrucomicrobiota > Verrucomicrobiia > Opitutales > Opitutaceae > Palsa-1447. Next base: position 460 of record CAZWMF010000413.1, read on the forward strand.
ATCTCCAGTACGACCTTGGCGTCGAGGGGCAGGAGTTTCAGGATGTCGGAGTTGAATCTATTGAAGTAGTCGGGCACGGATTTGATAGACTGATCTTCAGCCATGGGCCGCATCTCCTTTCAGATGGGTTCCTGGTCAGGGCCGGCGGCATCCCCCGATGTCGTCCGGCTCGTTCACTTTACCGCAAGGCGGCCTAGGAAACAATATGGCGTCTCCAGCACAAATCCAAGTCGTCGGCCCCGGTTACCCCAATGGGCTGGCTACCTTGCGTCAACTTTTAGACGGAGAGCTCGGGGCGACCGTAGGCCAGTTCGCTTTCCGGGCCACGACGGGGTGGGGCGTGATCTCGGCTCCGCACTTTGCAGTGATCCCGCTTGTTGGCGTTGCGTCGACGTCCGGTGGCGGGATTGCGGCGTACATCCCCAAGGAGGGGCTTCCGATCATCGTCACCAGGACCACGCTCTACGTGATCACCAAGAGCACGGGGGCGGCCACGGTCGACGTCGGCGTGGGGACCAACGCGACCACGGACTCAGGCAATCTGATCACGGCGTGCGACGTGGGGTCAAATTCGGCCGTCGTCTACGACAATATCACGGACGTCGGCGCTAGCGGAAAGAGTCGGCAGCTTTGCAGCGGAGCGCAGTATGTGACAGTGACGGGACTGGCAAGCACGGTCGGAATGGTCGCGACACTATACCTGGAATTCATCAAGATATAAAGGACGCACAATATGGGTCAACCCGAAATAACTTGGCGGCCATCGGACAGGGCGGCCGGGAAATCAGGCTCGATCAGCGGGTTATTTACTGACGCGTGGGGCTCGGCCCTGACCGCCCAGATCCAGGTTGGCGCGACCGGCTGGGGCCCAACCATGCCACTTGTAACTGATACCTATTCGTCGACCGTCACCTTCGACATGAATCTCAAAAACACACACTTATTGATTCTGGCCGGCAGCCCCACGCTCCTTATCGCGAACGCGGGGATCGGTCAGCGATTCAATATTTTGCTCCAGCAGGGGGGCTCGGGATCAAACACGGTGACGTGGTTTGCGGGTATCCGTTGGCCGGCGGGCGCGATCCCTTCACTCACGACGGTCGTCGGCCAGATCGATGCATTCTGCTTTATATGTATTGCCGCAAATAGCTATCTCGGCTTCACGGCGGGACTGAACCTGTGAGTAACTGGACCTACGTCACGGGCTCGATCGTTGGCAATACCTCGCTGGCGTCAACGGTTGCGACCACGATTAACGGAGTTACGGCCGGGAACCTGATCTGTGTGGCGGTATGCGGGTATTATCACAATACCACTTACACGCTCGCTGATAGCGCCGGGAATTACTATGTCCCCGCTTTCTATCAGGCATTCACCGCCGAAAACTCGGTAAACATGCAAACGTATTACTGCGTGCCAGTCACAGGCGGCAACCTTACACTGACCGGGACGCTCGCGTCAGGTGGCAGCGGCGGCCAGGACTGGATGAGCATCGTTGCCGATGTGTACAGCATTCCGGCGCTGAACTATCCCGGCTATGTCACGGGCGGCGGAAATAATGTGAATGACACATCCACGTACATGTCTAACCAGGCATTCTCGGGGCCGGAACAATTCCTCATCTGGAGTGCGGCAACCGTGGACTCAATCGCAACCAACGACGGGACAAACGTCCCGATCACGATGGCGGCCGGCACCAACTACACTCAGCGGGGCGTGATTGTGAACACGGGCGGCGTCCAGAACGCGCTTCAGAGCGAGGACCGAGGAGTGACAGCACCGCTACTTCAAGCGAATTCGCCAGCCACGGTCAATGCGAATTTCACGGGGCTTTCCGGCAGCGGCATCTCGGCGATTTGCGCGATAGTGTTCGGAATCAAACCGACGGCGATGGGCGGGATCTTGATCGGGATGTGAAAACGGTTTAACCGAGGGAGGGGAGCGAGATGGCTTGGCCAGAAACATTCACGACGGCGCAGCAGGCGCTGATTGAAAACTGGGTCGATCAGGAGTTTCGGCCCGCAACACTCCTATTAGTCAAGGCGCTCGCGAATGCCTATGCGGGCACGATCCCGAGCTACATCGCCAGTCCGACCGGCCTTGCTTCGACGTTCGCCTCGCCGGCTGCCGACAGCGTAGCGGGGCTCTTGGCGTCGATTCCGAGCAGTGACATTGTCCCGCTTTCTACACCGTTTCCGACCGGATACGCGCTGGCATTGCCTCTCACGGCTGGCGAGATAATCACCTACGTGGGTGGCCTCAACACGATGGTGACCACGTATTATGTAAGTGCGGCGCTGCAGGCTTGGTCGAATATAATAGGTGCAGTTAACCTGTAATGGCGATCAACGAAAACCGAAAACTCGAAGTCTACGAAGATGACGTCGGCAAGTGGCACGTCATCGACGACGAGGGCGCGATCGGCTTTCCAGTTGATTCGCGAGCGGAAGCCGAGGCTTCGCTCAAGAAAATCCGTGAAGACCTGATGGTTTTAGCTCGCGAGAGAGATGCCCGTTAATGGCCCTATCCGGAACCACTACTCTCGACATCCAGCAGGCCGGCAGCGACTCCAACGCTGGCGGCTTTAATCCCGGGAACGCCAACATGGCCACCGATCTGGCGGCCACGTCGGCGACTGGGACGGCCCCCGTGGTCACGTCGGCTAGCTACAATTTCGCCAGCGGCGACGTCGGCGCCAGGGTCTTCGTCAAGGCCGGCACTAACTGGCTTCCAGGCTGGTATCCGATCGCGTCGGTGGCGAGTAACGCGGCGACACTTAACGCGGCGGTCGGCGTTCCTGACAGCTATACCAACTCCGGCGCGACGATCGCCCCGAGCACGGTCGCTGGGTGCGCGTCGACGGCCTCACCGACGGGTGGGACGTGGTCGATCGACTACTCGCGTCAGACGGCGGCGCAGATCAATTACACGGACATGGTCATCGGTTCGACGACGACGCAGTTCACGTCGGTCGCGAATCCGGTCGGCAAAAATATCGTCGGCAACCTGATAAACATCACGGGCGCTACCAGCGGCACGGTTACGGTTCAGCGGGTCGAGGTGCTCAGCACGTCGACAATCACGGCGACGTGCAGCCAGTCGCTGGGGACGGCGACGGGAGTCGGAATCGGGGCCCTTGGCGGCGCGCTGGCGTCCATCGGTCAGGCCGGCGCGCTTCTGACGGTCTCTCCAATGCAGGCGTTCCAGAAGTATTCTAGCAGTGCTTACAACATCACGTCATCATCATCGAACGTACCCGCCGGTGTGATGGCGCTATCCGGATCAATCAATATTTCCGTCATCGGCTACGACCAGACCCGTGGCGATAGGACCGGGAACCGCCCGGTTAATTTCTGGGACACGACAGCCCCAGCATCGGCCACTTACGTGTTTACAGGGGCGACAACAGAATCGCTTTTCGCCAACCTCGAAGTCAACGGCGGCTCGGTGGCCAAAGTCTGCGGTTTTAATGGTGGGGCTACGGGGCGAGGTTCGCAAGAACAATGTGTGGCGCTGAATTGCAATGGGGCAAGCGGCGTCGGATTCGCGGCCGGAATCGCATATCAATGCCAATGCAATACGTGTACTATCGGTTTTGCCAATAATGCCTGTTACGACTGTGACGCGACCGGATGCGCGACATC
>CAZWMF010000414.1:0-4102 GCA_964634535.1 uncultured Opitutaceae bacterium
GATCGACTCCGGGCCACCTATAGGAATTTAGCGCGACGCCGCCGGTATCATGGCGTGACTTTCGGATAGGACCGAACGCTCAATCGCCGTCCGACGACTTGATCAGAATATCGGCCACCACGCGCCCATCGCCGGACTTGAAGCGATAAACAAACCGCGACGCGTGATCGATGACATCGACGCGAAACTGCCGGCCGCGCATGATGGCCGGCACCGTCAGCGTGCAGTTGACGCCCTGATCGCACAGTCCCTGTTTAAAGCGACCCACGCTCATGTTGGTGAGCTCGGCAACGGCGTCGTTCACCGCCTCGTCGCCCAACTCAGCCAGCTCGTTCGGCGAGACACCCAAAAGCTTGCAGGTGCATGACTCTGCAAAACATTGGTCCAAATAAAGATAGATAAGACCTCGGGCATTGCCGACGAAGCCCACCGTACCTACGACCTGACTCCGGGCGTCGGCGGTCGGCGTTCCATGCGGTGGCCAAAGGCCGTCATTCACGGGAGCATCCGCATTGAGCTTCTCCAACACCAACCCGAGCATCGTGTTGAATACATCGGGAACCGCCCAATTGATATGTTTGGTGATATGGGTGACGTTGATGGCTGTGTCAGCGTTCATAGGAGTACCTTGGGCCGATAATCCGGCCACGGGAAAGCTGTCCCTCTCCTGTTCTTCGGCTCGAACCGACCGACGTTTAGCGCGTTCGCGGAACAATTTCCAAAAAGCTGAGAGACCTAGATAGGACACCCTAGATGCGTCCATCGGATAGTCGGCCATGATCGCGCTTATCCCCGGGCGAAAATGGCGAGAGGCGACCGATTTGCGCTTGGGCACAGTTCTGAAATGAGCGGAAGCTTGCGCCGCGGACAAAGGGCCAGATCGCCTGAATTTCCCTCCGATGCGGGCCAAATGGCGCAAGCCGGTCCGGCAGCCCGCGCCGGCAACCCGCTCGCTCCGACCCCCTTTTAAGTCAACCTACGGACCGACTGGGCCGATATACAACGCTGTGCTCGGACGCAATTTCAGTCCACCGGCAGTCGTTGGGTTGGCTCCCCTCAAGATCCGCCAAGGCTGCTGCGTCGGTCGGGTCGCCCACATTCCCCGGTCGGCGAAGTAGATGAAATTCCCCTCATCGCACCGGGCCTCCACTCGGGGAGGCGCCACTCGCCCCGGATCGTCGAGGCAAGCAATCCGCTGGATACTGGCGGTCGGGCTTGCCTTTGGCGGAGTGGCCGCGCGGGCCGAAACCAACATCATGCCGTCGGCACCAGCGGGCCTCGTCGAGACCGGCGCACCGCCGTTCTTCGTGCTCGGTCCGGAGTCGCTCGGTTTCACCACCGCGCCCACCGATATTCACGTCATGCCCGATGGCCGGATCCTCGTCGCGTCCCAGCGCGAAATCGCCGTCGGAGACGGCGGTCGCTGGGAAACCTATCAGGAGGCGGCGGGCCAAACCGGATTCATCTTCCGCCAGATCGCGGTCGACAACGACGGCCGGATCTATACGGGAATCAACGGCATGATGGCCCGGGTCGACCTGGGCGAAGACGCCCATTGGCGCCTCGTGCCCGTGCTCCGATTGCCGGACGGCGACCCCTATCTACATGTCGTCCAATTCGCCGACACGTGGCTGTGGTCCTCCGGCAACGCCGTGGTCGCCTGGCGGCCCGGCCAGCCGACGCGGATTTCCGGTCTGCCCGGTGGCGTCGAGCGCGTATTCGCTGTGGGCGCCCAACGATTCGCGAGCGATGGATCCTCCGGCGCGCTCTATCAACTCCAGTTCGGAGGCAAGGCCAACCTCGTGCCCAACGCCGCCACCCTGCCCTCGGACGTCGTCACCAGCAGCGCGGACTACGGTCCGAACCTGATGATCGTCGGGACCACCGGAAACGGCATCCGGACTTTCGACGGAAGATCATTCGGCGACGTCGCCGTTCCGCAAATCCTCGGCCCCGGTCACCATATCAACGACATCTGTGCAGTGGGAGCGGATCTCTATGCGGCGGCCGTCGACACGATGGGCATCGTCTTCTTTCGGCGGGGCGGCCAAATCGTCCAGGTGCTCAATCGCACGCTCGACCACCGGCTCGCGCGCGCGCACCAGTTGGTCTACGCGCCGACCGGGGTCCTGTGGGCGCTGCTCGACAATGCCGTCGCCTGCGTCCAATTCCCCGCGCCCACCTCGAGTTTCGAAGCGATTCTTCCCAGTGTGGTGGGCTATGCGAAACCCTTACGGTACGAGGGCCGTCTGTGGCTCCTGGCGGACGGACGGCTGGTGCGGGGCGGGTACGCCGCCGACGGGTATCTGGATCGGTTCGAGGAGGACACGCCGCCGGGACGATTCCTGTGGGCCATCGGCGAAGCCCACGGCCACCTATTCGCCACCAATGCCGACGGGATTTACCTGCGCGAAGGCACGGGCTGGCGCCTGATCGCGACCGGCATCGCCAATGCCCGACCCGGCGTCGGCCCCCCCCGCGCCGACGGGAGAGTCCTCTACGTGGCGCGCGACGAAATCGGGTGGTTTCGGGAAACGGCCGGACGCTTTGAATTTCACCGCCAGCCGGTCAAGGGCCTGGGCGAGGTCTTCAACGCCGTGGACGATTCCGCCGGCCGCGTCTGGCTCGAACTAGGCACGGTGCGGGTGGCCCGGGTCGAGTTCACCGGAGACGAACCGACCATCCGATTCTTCGGAAAGACCGAAGGCCTGGGCGATGGGTGGATCAACCTCTTCGTCCTCGATGGGGCGGTCTACGCCACGTCTTCCCGACCGATGGAGCTCTTTGACGAAACCACGCAGCGTTTCATCGAGAAACGGCAGTTCGCCCAACGCATCCCCCTGCTGGCGACCAGTACCGGTCGGCCGGGGCGGGACGCCGCCGGCCGCCTCTGGTTCACGAGCGAAGGCACGGTTCACTTCGTGGACGATGCCCGCGGGGGAGACCATCCGCGGGTCGAGACGCTACCCCTGGGATTCGAGGCGACCGAATTCACGATCCAATCCGACGGGGTCATCTGGATGGAAGGGCGCGAGCGGCTGATCCGCTACGATCCCCACCTCGCGAGTGTCGCGCCGCCTCCGGTGCGCGCTCAGATCACCTGCGTACAGCTGGCCGCGACCAACCGCAATCTCTTCATTCCGGGTCCGACCCTCGGATCGCTCCCGTATTCGGACAATTCGATTCTGGTGCGCTTCGCCGCGGTCTCGAGCCCGTTTGGCTCGCCGGTCACCTTTGAGGTGATGCTGGAGGGCGGCGCCGATCGCTGGGTCCGGACGGGCACCGTGGGCTCCGCCTCGTTCAGCCGCCTCAAGGAAGGCCACTACGTCTTTCATGTCCGTCCGGTCATCGCCGGAGCCAACGGCGAGGAGGTGCGCCTGGCCTTTACCATCCGGCCGCCCTGGTTCCGCACGTGGTGGGCCTGGGCGACGTACATCCTCGTCACCGCCAGTCTGGTGCTCGCGGCGTTTTGGTTCTTCTCCTATCTGGAACGCCGGGAAAAGGTCCGGCTCGAGCACCTCGTGGCCGAGCGCACGGCCGACCTGGCGGCCAGCGAGGAGCGCTACCGGCGGCTCAATGCCGAACTCGAAAGCCGTGTCGCCGAACGAACGGCGGAGTTGTCGAAGACCAACCAGGATCTCACCCGGGAAATGGCCGAGCGCCAGCGCGCCGAAAAGGAAGTCGAGATCGTCCATCAACAACTGCTGACGGCGTCGCACCAGGCCGGCATGGCGACCGTGGCAACCAACGTCCTGCACAACGTGGGCAACGTCCTCAACAGCGTCAACGTGTCGGCCGGACTCGTGGCCGACCGGGTGCGCGGATTGGGCGTCGATCGGGTCCGCCGTCTGGCCACGATGCTTCATGAGCAGGGCGAGAACCTGGCCCGATTCCTGACCGAGGACGCGCGCGGGCGCTTGGTGCCGGCCTATTTGCAGCAACTGGCCACCTACCTGGAGGAGGAACGGCGGGGCCTGGACAAGGAAGTGGGCGGATTGGTCAGCGGCGTCGACCACATGCAGGCGCTGCGCCGGCGCCGCGAGCTGTGCGCCGAGATGGCGGCCGCGATGGCGGATCTCGACATACTCGTGACCGCGAGCCA
>CAZWMF010000415.1:0-4088 GCA_964634535.1 uncultured Opitutaceae bacterium
GGGATAGACGACTCCGTCCTTCGAGTGCAGCACCCCCTTGGCCAGAAACTCCAGATTGACCTGGTGGACGATCCCGATGCCCGGAGGCACGACCTTGAACGTCTCGAAAGCCTGCATGCCCCACTTGAGGAATGCGTAGCGCTCGCGGTTGCGGGTGAACTCGATCTCGATGTTTCGGCGCAACGCATCGCCATCGCCGGAAAAATCCACTTGAACCGAATGGTCCACGACGAGATCCACCGGGACCAGGGGCTCGATGATCTTCGGATTCTTGCCGAGAAGGGCCACGGCCGAACGCATGGCCGCCAGGTCGACGAGCAGCGGCACGCCCGTCAGATCCTGCAGCACGATGCGGGCGACCACAAACGGGACTTCCTCCGTCCGCGGCGCCCGGGCTTTCCAGGACGCGAGCGCGCGCACCGCCGCTTCCGTCACCCGCTGCCCGTCGCAATTGCGCAGCAGCGACTCGAGCACGAGCCGGATCGATATCGGAAGGCGCCCGACCTCAAAACCCGCCTGCGCCAGCGCCGGTATCGAATAAAAAGGATGTGATTGGCCGCCGGCGGTTAAACTTTGGCGAGTCTGGAAAGGATTCGGGACGCCCATGAGGCTTATTTCTTTGTGAGGACTTGTTTGATTGCGGTAAAATTAGGCAGGTCCTTCGGGGTGGCCGTTTGCTCGGAATAGGCGATGACGCCCTTCTCATTGATGACGAATGCCGCGCGAGCCGAGGTATCGCCGATGCCGGCCAGATTCGGGAAAATCACCTCGTAGGCGCGAGCCACCGTCTTGTTCAGATCGGACAGCAACGTGACCTTGATGCTGTTCTGCTTGGCCCAGACCTCCTGGGTAAAAGGGCTGTCGACACTGATGCCGTAGATTTCGGCATTCAACGCGGCGTATTCGTTCAACCCGTTGGTGATGTCGCACATTTCCTGGGTGCAGGTACCGGTGAAAGCCAGCGGAAAGAACAGCAGCAGCGTCTGCTTCTTGCCGAAATTGTCGCTCAAGGCGACGTCCTTGAGCCCGTCGGCGGTCTTGGTCTTGAGGGTAAATAGGGGGGCGCTGGTTCCGAGAGCGAGTGGCATGGTGGTGGTGCGGGTTGAGTTTGTCGGGTAAACGGGAAGAACCGGCAATTAAATCCGCGCCGCGGAACCCGGCAAACCGTTTTTCCCGTTTTGACCCGCATATTATTCATGCTGTAGGGTTCGCCCTCTGCGCAAAGGCCCGGACGCCAGCATGAAATCCAATCGGGGATTCGGCCACGACAGGTTTGCCAACCGGGCCTGGCTGTTTTGGGATGGCCCCGAGCATGAGCATTATCGATGAACTTCGCTGGCGTGGGCTTTTGGCCGACTGCACCGATCTGCCCGCCTTGGAGCGGCGCCTGGCCGAGGGGCCGATCACCGTTTATGCCGGGTTCGATCCCACGGCTTCGTCGCTGCACTTCGGCAACCTGGTCCCCCTGCTGGCTCTGCGACGCTTTCAACTGCTCGGCCACCACCCCATCGCGTTGGCCGGGGGAGCGACCGGCATGATCGGCGACCCGTCCGGCAAATCGGACGAACGGTCCCTTCTGACCCCCGAGCAAGTCGAGGCAAATTTGGCTGGAATCCGGGGCCAGCTCGAGCGGTTCCTCGATTTCAAAGTCGCCGCCAACCCCGCGCGGTTGGTCAACAACCTGGATTGGACCCGTTCGGTTTCGGTCCTCGAATTCCTGCGCGACGTCGGAAAGCACATCACGGTCAATTCCATGATCGCCAAGGAATCGGTCCGCGCCCGGATGGAGGATCGCGACGCCGGCATCAGCTATGCTGAATTTAGCTATATGCTGTTGCAGGGTAATGATTTCTTGCAACTTCGCACCCACTTCGGCTGCGAGCTGCAAATCGGCGCCACCGACCAATGGGGCAATATCACGGTCGGAACCGAACTCACCCGAAAGAAGCTCGGGGCGAGCGTTTGGGGCCTGGTTTTCCCGCTGCTCGCCAAGCCGGATGGAACGAAGTACGGCAAGACCGCCTCGGGCGCGGTATGGCTCGACCCTCAGCGGACCTCGCCCTACCGGTTTTACCAGTTCTTCATGCAGATCGAGGACGCGGCGGTCATCCGGATGCTCAAGATTCTCACCTTCCTGCCGGAGGACGCGATCGCGGAACTCGAACGGCAAGTCCAAGCCAATGCCGCCGGTCGGGCGGCCCAGAAGGCGCTGGCCCGGGAATTGACGCAGCTCGTGCACGGCGAGGCCGAGACCGCCCAGGCCCAGCGCGCGAGCGAGATTCTGTTTGGCGGCGGCCTGGCGGGAGTGACCGAGGCGGTGTTTCGCGACGTGGTCGGCGAGGTGCCCACCCGCCCGGGCGAGCGCGGGCGGCTCGCCGGCGCCGGCACGACCCTCACCGAGGCCTTGGTCCAAGCCGGCCTCTGTCCGTCCAAGGGTCAGGCGCGGAAGGATATCGAGGGCGGGGGAATTTACCTCAACAACGAGCGGGTCGCCGACGTCGCCCGATCCGTGACCACCGACGATCTGCAGTTCGGTCGGTACATTCTCCTGCGCAAGGGCAAGCGCACTTACACCGTGCTGGATTTTGCCGGCTAATCGAAGAACATTGCCTCGCTCAAGGCGTCCTCGGGCGAGAGCAAAGACACGGTGGCCGGTAGCACGGTGCGGCCCGTGCCGAAGTCGGCGGTAAAGAGCGCCGAGCCGGCCGCGGTGTCGCCGTTCCAGGCGAAATTCTTCTGATCGGCGTAGCCGAAGGCCACGGCCAGGCCGGCGGGCGGCAGGTCGCCCGCGGCCTGGAGGGAAAAGTTGGCCTGATTCTCCCCGCATTCGCCGATGCGCTCGCGCAGCCAGGCCAGCAAAACCCGGCCCTCCGCGGCCATCGCGGCCCCGTGCCGCACGGCGACTGTTTGGAGGCCCGCACAGATCGACGCCATGGCGTAGCTGCTCAGGAATTGGCCGATCGTCTGGCGCACCGGCAGGAGGCGCGCGCTGACCAGATCCCGCACCGCGGTCGGGTTCGGCCAAGGGTAGGTCAGGGCGTCGGCGGGCGAGCGCGAGCTGTCGAGCAGGACCCGCCGAGAGCGCGTCAGCAGGTAGCGGTAGTCGGCCAGACGCGTGTTCGCGACAAAGGCATGCGCCCAATAATAAAGGGGCAGGTCGCTCGACAGGCAGATCGAGACCTGGTTTTCGAGGAACGGTCGCGCCTCCTCGGAGTAGCTCAGCATCACGAATTCGCAGCAACGCGTGTCGCCCTTCGATTTTCCGAGCGTGCATTCACCGTATACCTTGGCCCGGATGTCCGCGCCCGGGCGGCTGTGTCGCCGCGGGCACAACACCACCACCCGGCTCGGGTACCGCCGGGAGAATCGCACGACCGTCTGAAACTGCACCGCCGCGTCCTCGGCGTCGGCATTGAATCCCAGATGCAGAACAAAGTTGACCTGGGTGGCGGTGGCGTCCTCGGACGGCGGCGCGGGCTGCCCGTGCGCCGCCGTATCCGCCCACATGTCGGCCAAGGCGCGGGACAGCGAACCCATGGGCGCGTCCAGCCCGGGCAGCGCGTCGAACATTTCGACGGGTTCGCTCACGGCTCGCGCCAGGTGTGGCCGCGCGGCGCCAGCAGCCCGTCGGCGGCCGCCGGCCCCCAGGATCCGGCGGGATAGCCGAGCATCCCCGCGTTCGCCTGCTGCCGCCAATAATCCAATACGGGCGTGTACAGGCGCCAGGAGGTCTCGGCTTCGTCGCCGCGGATAAACAGGGTCCCGTCGCCGACCATCGCATCGAGCACCAGCCGCTCGTAGGCTTCCGGGGTGTTCGAGCCGAACGTCGTCGCATAGCGGAAACTCATCTTGACCGGCTGGGTGCGGGTTTCCAGGCCGGGGATCTTGCCGTTTAGGATGAGGCTCGAGCCCTCGTCGGGCTGGATCTGGAACGCCAGGGTGTTGGCGGCCAGATCGAAACCGCCGCCGGCAAAGAGGGTCCCGGGCGGCCGCCGGAATTGGATCGCAATTTCGGTGACCTGGCGGGCCAGGCGCTTGCCCGAGCGCAGGTAGAAGGGCACGCCCTGCCAGCGCCAGTTGTTGATCGA
>CAZWMF010000416.1:0-4081 GCA_964634535.1 uncultured Opitutaceae bacterium
GAATTCCAGCAAATGAGCGGAGCCCAGCTCCACGTGGACCGCGGCGCGTTCTGGGCCAACATCAAGGTGGCCCGGCCGGACAGCCCCGTGTTCACTCTGAGCTTCCGCGATGAGATCCGCACCGGCGAAAAGGATTCCACCGAATGGGCCGCGATCATCAATCCGGACGCCACGATCACGAACGGCGCCCTGGTGGGAACGGCCGCGCCGGTCAACACGCCCTATATCGCCCCAAATCTTCTGTCGCTCGCCGAACACCACGACCTGCTGCAAGGCAGCGTCACGGAGACGGCCGGCAAGACGACCGAGACCTTCACGGCCAGCGCCGATTGGGTGAACAACATCGATACGCGTTACTATACCAAGTATCCGAATTCGACCGTGATCGCCGATCCGACCGTCAACGTGCTCGACGACCAGGAGGCGAACAAGAGCCATAGCTTCCGGCTGCTAAATCAGACGGAGACCGCGATCACGGATCAGCTGGCGGTCGAAACCGGCCTTACCTATCTCCACGTCACTGCGGCCGACGGCGGCGAGTGGCTCACTCCGACCTACAGTACGACGGCGAAAGCCGTCTATACGGCCGAGACGGCGGCGGACATCGTCGCCAACGCCCGGCTCGACGACTACGTCGGCAATATCTTCCTAAAATACACGCCGGGCCAGAATTGGCTCTTCGATGCCGGGGTTCGCGATGAATTCAATGTCATTAGCGATGCCGGCGGTTTCGAAAACACGTCGCTCGTGAGCACCGCCAAGACGGTATCCCTCGCCAACACGACGATCAAGGAGGAGGACACGTATTCTCACCAGGACGATCACGTGGTGACCCCGGAAATCTCCTTCTCCTATAAGGGTTTCGACGGGATTTCGATCTACGGCTCGGCGGACAAGCGGACCGACAACGGGCAGCAGCATTGGATCAATCCCTACGCTGTGACCTCGACCACGAACGGGGTGGTGACCACCGCGACGGCGCCCCTCAGCTCGATGTACTTTCAGGGCGCCGACCAGGATAACGACAACGCCAAAGTCGGGATCGATTGGAAGGCCGCTTCCTTCCTGACGCTGCGGGCCGAGGTGTTCCGCAAGGACGACCAGAATCGGTTTATCGGATCCAACGATTACGTGGGCACGGGCAGCTATGGGGCGCTTTACGCCACCGGCTATACCTTCACGGGCGTGACCCTCAGCGCCATCGTAAAGCCGATTCCGGAATTGTCATTCACCACGCGCTATCAGCCGCAGAACGGCGAAATGGCCGTCACCGGCAACACGGTCACCGGCGGCAACGGGACTGAAGTGACGTCCGGTCGGGCGGCTTCGCAATTGGTCAGCGAGACCGTGGATTGGACGCCGTACCGCCAGTTCTACGCCCAGGCCAGCATCAACCTCGTGTACAATTATATTCAGACGGCGTATCCGGACGTGACGGTCGCCCCCAACGTCGCCTCGCCGATCGTCAACGCCAATAACAACTACGTCACCGGCAGCGTTCTGCTCGGTTTTGTGGTGGACAAGCTGACCGACGCCCAGATCCAGGGCACGTGGCAGCATGCGGACAACTACAACCCCCAGGTCGAATTGGGCGGTCAGCCATACGGCTCGTCGTTCGAATTCGAGAATGTCACCGTGGGGGTGAAGCACAAATTTGCCGACCGCCTGATCGGCGACTTCAAGGTGGGATATCTGAAGAGCACGGATGGGACGACCGGTGGTTTCACCAATTACCACGGTCCGCTGGCCTACGCCTCCCTGACTATTGCGCTCTAAGGCAAGCCAAGTCTCGCGATTAACTTAAGCATGCGCCATCGGCCCTCGGCCGGTGGCGCATTTTTGTGTGCCCAGCCAACCACCCACCGCAGAGAATGAAAGGCTCACGCCCAGCCTGATTGCGGACGCGGGATACCCGCGGCGGAACGCGGGCGACGGTCGGACCACGCCGCGTCAGGCGTGATTCCCGCCGCAGGAGCAGCCGCCGTCGTGGCTGGGCGCAGATGGGCCAGCGTCGGCGATCTCGTCAGCGAGGGCGCAGAGCTGCTCGTAGTAGGCGTCGACCGTAAGGCCCAGAACCGCGGCGCCGAAGGCCTCGGCGTCCTCGGGGGCGGCGAACACCCCGTAGTTCACGAGGACGAGCTGGTAAAGCGCGATCGCGGGCACGCGGTCCGGAGCGAGGGCGAAATAGGGGTGCACGCACAGAACGAAGCCGTCCTCCGGACGCTCGCCCTTGGGCACGGGGTGGGCCATCTCATTTTCCTCGAGCGCCGTCGCGTCGAAGGTCAATTCGCAGGGATAGCGGACGCAGTCGCGGTCGGCCAGCAGGCGTTGCAACTCGGCCCAGCCGATGCGCGGCCCGTATTTGGCGCGAATCTCCGCCCCGCGGACGGCCACGTGGGCGGCCAGGGACTCACGGGCGCCGGCCGAACTCGGCGTCGCGGTCATGATGCGGCGGCGGACGACTCGTTGGCCTGGGATAGGCGGCCCTCCAGGATGGGCACCGACATCCGCAGGAAGATCGTGAAGCAGAGGAACCCAAAGGCCCAAATGCCGATGCAAACGAGGACCTCGTTGAACGAGGGTGTATACTCCACCATTTCGCCGAGGGGCGACGGGATGAAGCCGGGTACGACCATGCCCATGCCTTTCTCGATCCAGATCCCCACGACGGTGAGGACGCAGGCGGCGTTCAGCCATCTGACCTGGCGACTCAGGGGGAGCATCAGTATGGCGGCCGAGGTGAGATTGAACGCAACCGCGGTCCAGATCCAGGGCACCAGGGCGTGGTAACCGTGGAGGCCCAGGAAGAGGTAGCGCATCGAAGCCACGTTCCGATCCGTGGTGTAGAATTCGGTGAAGACTTCGTTGGCGAGGAGAAAGAGATTGATCAGCATCGAGACCTGGACGATCGAGCGCAGCGTCAGCAGCGCCCGGTCGGTGATGCGGTACTCGGTAAACTTGCGAATCACTTGGAGGGACAGGATGATAAACGCCGGGCCGGCGGTGAAGGCCGAGGCCAGGAAGCGGGGGCCCAGCACGGCGGAGTTCCAGAAGGGCCGGCCGCCGAGGCCGACATAGAGGAAGGCGGTGATCGTATGGATCGAGACCGCCCAGACGATGCCGATGAAAACAAAGGGGATATAGAACCATCGGGCCGGCCGCCGTCCGCAATAGCGGCAATAGATCGTGTAGCCGCAGATGTGCACGTTTAGCAGGAGGTAGCCGTTGAGCACCAGGACGTCCCAGCTGAGCATCGACCCGGGAAAGTGGAAAACGCCGATCCCCGGGATCAAGTGCCAGAATCGGTCGGGCCGCCCGAGGTCGACGGTCACGAAGGCCAGGCACATGAGAATTGCGGCGACCGCGAGCAATTCTCCGAAGATCACGAGGTCGTGCAGATCCTCGTTTTTATAAATGTAGACGGGGATGACCATCATCACGGCGGCGGCCGCCATGCCGACGAGGAAGGTGAAATTGGCGATGTAGACGCCCCAGGACACCTGGTCGCTCATTCCGGTCGCGCTCAGGCCCTGGACGAACTGCTTGGCGTAGGCGTTCAGGCCCAGCAGGCACACGAGGGTCAGGGCACCGAGCCAGGCGTAGTAGCGCCAGTCTCCGACGAACGCGAGGCGGATGCAGCGGCGAAGAAAGGTGAGGTAGTTTTTCACGGTTCAGACGTCGAAATAATAGAAGAACCGGGGCAGGGTCCCGAGCTCCTCCTTCAGGATGAGGACGCGCTTGTTTTTCAGGATGTAGGAAACCTCGCTGTCCGGATCGAGGATGTTGCCGAACTTGCGGGAGCCGGTCGGGCAGACCTCGACGCAGGCTGGGTAACGGCCCACCCGGGTTCGCTGGATGCAGAAGTGGCATTTCTCCATCACCCCCTTGTACCGGGGCCGGTTGCCCAGATAGGACATATTCGGATTGAGCTGGTCCGGCGGGATCGACGGCGCGGAGAAATTGAAGCGCCGGGCGAAATACGGACAGGCCGCTTCGCAGTAGCGGCAGCCGATGCACCAATTGTAATCGATCACCGTGATGCCGTCCGGCTCCTGCCAGGTCGCCTTCACCGGGCAGACCT
>CAZWMF010000417.1:0-4070 GCA_964634535.1 uncultured Opitutaceae bacterium
GAGAAGCATTGGCACGGCGCCGCGCCGACCACCGCGATGACCCACATCGCGATTCAGGAGCAACTCGACGGAAAAGTCGTCGAATGGATGGAGAAGGTCAGCGACGAGGACTACGGAAAGTCGGTATCGTCTTGTGGTGGCGATCCCGGACGTTGAGCCAGCCGGCGGGGCAGGTCGGGCCTGCCGATCCGAAACCTTGATCGGCTCCTATCTATACTGCTAAGCCCCGGGGTAAACCCCGTTTGGCTAGGGAAGCGACTGCGTCCATCATTCTGCGTCGCTCGCCGACGGGTTGGCCGCCCGCCACCGGGCCGAGAGCGCGCCATGGACCAGAGCCGAGAGCGCGCAACTGGCCAAACACAGCAGGCAAACCCCGGTCCATCCGTTCGTCGTGAAAGCCCAGGTCGCCGCGAAGGATCCGCCGGCGAAGAAACCGAACAGTCCCCCAACATAGACGGCGTTGATGCGGCTGCGCGCACCCGGATCGAGGGCGTAGATGATCGTCTGGTGGGAGATCATCGACACCTGGACGCCGAGGTCGAAAACGATCGCCGAGGCCGCGAGCACGACCAGCGAGCCGGGCGCCAACAGGAGCGCCGCGAATGCGGCGGCGACCAGGGTCAGGCCAACCCGGATATTGACGATCGGCCCGTGCCGGTCGGACAGTCGCCCGGCAACGGGCGCCATTGCGGCCCCCGCCAGGCCGGCCAGCGCGAAGGCGCCAATCTGCGCCGAAGAAAGGTGAAAGGGCGCTCCACCCAAGTGGAACGACAAGACCGTCCAGAAGGCGCTGAACGTAAAGCCCACCCACCCGTGCGCGATGGTGCACAAGACGAGCAGCGGCTGCGTGCGCACGAGAGACGCGGTCGAGTGCAAGAGCGCCGGATAGGAGGCCTGGTGCGCGGGCTCGATCGACGGCACCCGCCGCCAAACCAACCCGATGATAACGAAGGCAAGGAGCGCACAGATCAGGAAGGACCACGTCCAGCCGATGGCCTGTGCCACCACGCCGCTAAAGATTCGCGAGCCAAGGATTCCGAGAAGGAGTCCTCCCATGACCGTGCCGACGGCGCGTCCCCGGCGCAGCGGCGGACTGAGCTCGGCGGCCAGCGGCACGAAATCCTGGGCGGCGGATGCAAAGAGCCCCAGGGCAAAACTGCAGGCGGCCATTTGTGCGGCGGAATTGGCAAAGCCCGTCGCGATGAGGGCGGCGGACAGCCCGGCGAGTTTCGCGAGGATGAGGCGCTTCTTGGCGATGACGTCGCCCAGCGGCACGAGAAAGACGATCCCGCAGCCGAACCCGATTTGAGTGACCGTGACCACGGCCCCCATCGCGCGCGCCGACTCGTGAAAGGCCGCGGCCAACACATTGAGTATGGGTTGGCTCAAATAGACGGCCGACACACTGACCGCCGTTCCAGCGGCCAGGAGGCCGAGCGGGGTCCGGTCGGCGCCGGTCGGAGGGCGGTTCGTCTTCTCGGTCAGCGGCATCCGACAAGCGGACACGATGATGTCGCGGGGAGCAATCTCGGGTCGGCCGAATGTCCCAAGCTTGGGATCTTCCCGAATGAGGATTTTTCGGCGGGCACGGACGACCCCGCCGACGCCCGCTGGGACCTAGCCAAGACGGTATTTCGCACCGCGGCAACGTAAACGTTGTGCCCGGCTGCGCGACGGTGGGCGGTTGCTCTCCGGTGGCCTAGCCGCCCGATCAGCGCGATCGGGCAGCCTCAGCGCGACTAAACTCCCGACCTACCAAAGGAAAAAATCCTCCTTGGCGTCGAGAAATGCATACGTCGGCATTTCGACGACCTGCCGCCAGACGGTGGCATATTTGCTCCACGGCCCGGGGATCTCGCCGTCGAACAAGACTTTCCATTCCGGGGCCTTCCGAGTGGGCGCGGCGTATGCCTTTTCCAAGAATTGCCGGTGGCCTTCCGCGGTCGAGAAGTGAATGCAGCGCCGTTCGCAGAAGCTGCCGATTTTCGCGAGGCCGCCCCGGGCCCGATACCGCGCGATCACAAACTCGGCCCGCGCCAGCTCGACGGCCGCCTTGGCCGCGGCGGCGGCGACACTGTGGCCGGCGGCATGGCCGTAGGCGACATGGCCGGCCGCCGACTTGTGAAACAGAATGACGACTTCGCCTTTCTGATCGTGCTCGATCCGGACCAGGCCGACGTCGGCGAACGGCGCCCGGGTCACGCTGGCCTTGAGGCGCCCGTCCCACCAACTGATCACCGCCCAGCGCTCGAGAGCTTCGAGATGAGCCGAGCGGCGGGCCTGCCACTTGAATCCGGGAAACGCCGCCATCCCATTCGTGCTCGAATCGAGTTCGAAGAAGTATTTCGACCGGGCGGCGGCGTGGTGGGAACTGTCCATGAAGGCCCAGCGTTCGAGCGCCTCCGAAATGGCCTTGTGGCGCGCGGTCATCGGGTCGTCCGCCGATCCCGTGCCGTCGGCGGCGCCATAAAGCGTGTTCGTCGGCCGGTGTTCGCTCAATTCCGAACGGAGATAGGCGTTGGCCTGATAGGCCGGCGCGGTCTGATGGGCCAGAGGCATCGTTCCGGCCTCCAGCTTCGCGATGGGGCCCTGCGCGCTATCGAGCACGTCGCGGTAAAGATAGGCGGCGAAGGAAATCATGGCGGGGAAGCCCGTGGGGGCCGATCAACTGAACACACAGGGAAGCGTACCATGTTCGGCGATCTGGTCCGCCGGAGCATTGTGGGTGACTTGGTGAGACCGGGCCATCGGATCCAGGCTGGCGGCTACCTTGCCCAAACCGATCGACAGAAGAGCGGTGGCGAAGACCGCGAGGATGAAGGTGGAGACGTTTTTCATTGTTATTGAGTTGTCGGTCCCAGGTTCGTCGGTTTGCTCGAAGGAGGCACAAAATGTTTCCCCGAACTTCCGTGCTCCGAACCCCGATTATTGGGGCTTGGGCCGCCGCCTGGTTTGCCGGTGCGGCGCTCATGGGGCAGGGGGCCGATCCGGCTAACCATCAGGCTCTGCCCTACTTGGTGCCCCTTCCCACCCCGTCGACCGCCCATCGGTTTTGGGATGCGGAGGTCGGCGCCGACGGGTGGGTCTTCGCGGCGGAAAACGCCCTCTGCCTGCCCGATGGGACGCAGTGGACGCCGCCGGATGAATTGTGCGTGGCGGTCCCGCTCCCCTCCGGAGAAATCGTTCTGGGTGGCCGGGGTTTTTGCTCTCTCTACCGAGATGGGGTGGAACATCGCCTGCTTTCCCAAGGCTCATTCACCTCGGGAACCGGGGTCGGAGACATTGCGGTCGTGGCCTGCAATCAGGGGGCCTGGGCGATCGGCCGGAACGGGCTCGTCGATCATCTCCCGTTTTCCGGCGTCGGCAAGGCCAACACCTTTGCCTGGAAGGGCGGGCTTTACGTTCATGCGCCGCGCGATGGCACATTCGCATTCCGAAACGGTCATTTCGAACGGTGCCGGACCGGTGAGATCGAGGCCAACTGGGTGGCCGTCGATGGAAATGGGCCGGCCTACCTCGTCGATACGGGCTCCGGACTCCTGGTCGTATCGACCGAGCGCGCGAACCCGCTGCGGTTTTCGCCGGGCCTGTGGGCGCGGCTGTATTCCGAGGGTATCGTCGGCACGGCCTTCCGAGACCGGGGGATCGCCGTCGCGACCTTCACCGGCGGATTGTATGGATTTAACGTCGCGGATGGCCAGATCACGGGCGAGGCCTTCCACCGATTTCCCGATCAATTGGGCGGCGCGCCCTTCTTCCTGCACTGGCGCGGCGCCCATCTGCTGCTGGGCACGAGCTCGCAGGTCTTCGTGGTGAGCGATCCCCAGATTTACGCGGCGGCGCCGCTGCAAACCGGCGGCGAACTCTTCGGGGCCGCGGAAATCCAAGGCAAGACCTGGCTGATCTCGCCGGAAGGGGTCTGCGATCTCACC
The DNA here is from genome assembly GCA_964634535.1 of uncultured Opitutaceae bacterium. GTDB lineage: Bacteria > Verrucomicrobiota > Verrucomicrobiia > Opitutales > Opitutaceae > Palsa-1447. Next base: position 3,933 of record CAZWMF010000417.1, read on the forward strand.
GGCAATCCGATCCCGGCGCAACGCGGCGTCATTTCGGCCACGCAGGCTTTGGGCGGCTTGGTCGTGGCGCGGCAACTACACCTGTTTCTTCCATCCGGGCGCGTGATCGACCTGCCCAACCTGGATGCCCCGACGATC
>CAZWMF010000418.1:0-2340 GCA_964634535.1 uncultured Opitutaceae bacterium
TTGGTCGCCGAAATGGTGCCGGCATTATTCCAGGGTCCGCCCATCGTTAGAGTCGAGGCGGTGGCGTTTACGGCGCCGCTGCCGCCGGTCAAATCATCCACTACCAACATCGATCCATTGATCGCCTGAATAGTCCCGCCATTGCTGATCCCGGCCGTATTGATCGCTCCCACGGTCAAGCTCTGCCCGCTCGCCTCCGCACTGATCAGACCTAGATTGATGATCCCGTCCCACTGGTAGTATCCGCCAAAATTCGCGCTGGCCGACGCACCCGACGCGAGGCGCACGGAAACCCCCGATGCGATGGTCAGCGTGGCCGCCGTCGCGGAATTGCCGCCGCCCTGCACGTAGACGTAGTCGGTAAATTGCGGACCGGTCAGGGCGAGCGTCCCCGTTCCGCTCAAGGTCTGCGTGCCGCTAAAGGTCAGGCTCGCGGTATTGCCGGAAGTCGTCTGCACCGTCAAAATCGCGCCGCTCCCCAACGTCAGCCCGTCGAGCACCGTCAGCCGGCCACCGGTGACAGTCATGCTGCTGTCGAGGGTCACCCCGTCCAGCGTCCCGTTGGCGCCGGCCGCTTCCGTCAACGTGGCTGTGCCGGTCAGCGTGACCGTACCGCCCTTGATCGTTCCACCCGACAGCGTCAGGTTGCTGGCCGATTGCAGGGTCGTCGTGGTCTGCAGGGTTCCTCCGCTTGCGATATTGATTTGCGCGCTGCTCGTGAGGCTGTGGATTTGCACCACGGCGGCGACTTGGATCGTCGGATTGCCCGCCATCGACGGAATGACGACGTCGCTGCTGGAACCCGGCGCGACTCCGCCGACCCAGTTTGCGCCGCTGGTCCACGTGACCCCGTCGCCGCCGCCACCCCAGGTTACCGTGTTGGCGTGCAATCCGAGTCCTAGGGAACCGAGGAGACCGGTAAGAATCGTGCGCCGAAGCCAGGCTGCCCAGGGCGTCAACGCGACCTGCTTGGAGGTGTGCATGGGGTTTCTGATTGTATTCAAGAGGTATGTTGGGGGGCCCACGACCGCGAGGGGACCGCCTCGGCCGAGGCCCGGCCCGCGACGCGAACGATGGCGCTCGCGCAATGGGTCTCCGTCAGGCAAATTGACCACTGGGAACGCCTGCGACCGCCGGCGAAAGCTCGATTCGAGAACGTGCCATCCATGGCGACAGAAAATCACGCAGCGCGCGCGCCAATCATGCGGCGGCAAAGGACTATCCCATCGCAGGAGCCCAGGGGAAACCTGGGTTCTGGGGGCGCATTCTCGTTGAAATCACTGGAAAGGGATCGATCCCGGGGTAGATCGCCACGCTGGTAGCAGCATTTGCACCAGAGTCGATAACTCCAACTAATAGTGACATTAAGCAACATCCTGGTAACAAGATAGGTTAACCAAGTCACCAATTCACCCGGCGTGCCTGACCGACAGCGCGCCTGAATCGTCGGAAAACCTAACACCTTGACCATCCGCTTTACACGGCGGGCCGGCGCAGCTTCGGTATTCGCACCGACTATGCCGCGCCATGTCGCCTTTCTTCGCGGAATCAACCTCGGCAAACGCCGTATCCCAATGAGCCGGCTAAAGGCCCTCTTTGAAGAGCTCGGTTTCACCGCCGTGGAAACGTTCATCGCGAGCGGCAATGTCATTTTCACGAGCCAGCACGAGGCACCCGGCAAACTGGAGGCCCGCATTGCCCGGCACCTGGCGGCGTCGCTGGGTTACCGTGTCGACACTTTCGTGCGCACGGCCGAAGCGGTCGCCGCCATCGGGCGGACGCGGGTCTTTCCGGAAGATGGCCGGGAGGGCATCACGATTCACGTGGGATTCCTATGCCAGGAGCTTCCCCCGACCGTGGGTCGGACGTTCGCGACGATACAAACCGAAACCGACGCATTCAAGGTGCTCGGCCGGGAATACTACTGGCTCTGCCGCATTCGCACGTCCGATTCGAAAGTGTGGTCCCTGCCCGAGATTCGGGCGCTGCGGCTGCCGAGCTCGACCCAGCGAAACATGGCCAGTATTCGCAAGCTGGTGGCGGGGCACCTATCGTGATTTGGGCTGGGTCGACGTGAGCGGTTAGGTTGTTCTACTCCTGTTTGTTACGGCGTGGATCGACGTGCCTATGCGCCGCCCCCGAAATTGGAGCCAAACGTGATAAATTAGGTTCATGAATGATTCCGCGTCAGGATGTGCGCGCTATCTTACCCGACAGGCATCGGTCGATATCCGCTACGCAGAGTCCGCCCTCCCAGGTCGAAATCCGTTCGGCGATCGCTCGCTCGATACGGTGGTGCGGCTCCTCCCCGGCAAGACGCCGTCGCTGGTCTATTTCGCG
>CAZWMF010000418.1:2350-4060 GCA_964634535.1 uncultured Opitutaceae bacterium
TCCCAGCGCCAGCAGGTCGGTTGAGGGGGCCGCCCGAACCCGACCGGGGCGGACGGCCGCCGTCAGACGCGCGGCGCCAAGCCGCGGGCCTGAAGTTCGAAGAAGCACCGGGCGCAGGCATTGACGTCGGCCTCGGCATTGTGGGCGGTCCCATGAACCGCGCCAAAGAGCGTGTGATGAAGCTCCTCGAGCTTGGGCCATTTGTAGTCGCCATAGCGGCCGGGGATCCGGCACACCTGCGTCGTCGTCTTCATCGTGCAAAACGTCGGCAACGCCGAGAGATTCTCCGGCCTCCGAACCCGGGCAAATTCGCCGAGAATCTTCGGCCGGTCGAAATCGATGTTGTGCCCGATCAGAAGCCGGGGCTGCGCCTGCGAAACCTCGCGGCTCAGCGCGTCGAGCGCCGCGCCGAGCGCGATCCCCTGTGCCCGCGCAATTTCCGTCGTAATTCCGTGGATCGCGGTCGCCGAAGGCGGAATCGTGAAGCCGTCGGGTTGAATCAACACGTAGGTCGACGAGGATTTCCGCCCGTCCAGATCGTAAACGGCCCAACACAACGACACGATCCGATCGCGCGGCGTGATGCCCGTCGTTTCGGTGTCTATGAAGAGGTACATGCCCTTACACCCAGCGGGAGATCCGGATCCACGGGGGAACGGATTAACCCCGGAAGCGCCCGCGTAGCAAACGATTGTTTGGCAAGGCGTAGGCAGGGTGGCGCGGCGCGGCGATCGGGGGTTCCCTCTATGATCTATAGGGCGCGTCGCTTGCCCCCTTTGTAAATACAGCTGAACCTGAGGCCCGAAGTACTCAATTTATTGCTATACAATATCTTGAATGAATGGCCCGCCTTCGCTATGCTACGGCGAGGCAAACCTTTCGCTTGGCGAAAGGTTTGGGGCCGGCGGGACTTGAACCCACAACCCTTTCCTTAGGACGGAACAGCTCTATCCAATTGAGCTACGGCCCCGACGTGGGTAGGACAGTGGGCGGACGCGCCTCCGTTGACAAGCATCGTCGGGAAGGCGTTGACAACCGGGGTCAGACTGCCAATGTCGTCAATCTTTTCGATGACGACCACTCCTACCACAGAACCCCGGACGCAGTCCCTCACCCCGGACGAGGTGGCGTTTACTCAGCTGCACCTCATGGGCCGTTGGGTGACCGACACGGGCAAGATTCTGCCGCGCAAATATACAGGGCTCTCGGCCAAGCATCAGCGCGCCGTCACCCGTTCGTTGAAGCGCGGACGAAACATGCTCCTCGCCACCTGAAGGGCGAATAACCATGAACGTCGACCGGGGCTGTCCAGCTCCGGTCTTTTTTTTGACCCGCGGAGGCGGCAGAGTTCCCAGCCCGTCCTGACCGCACAGAATTTTTGAAATTGCCGGGCAAGGCGGCCCAAAAAAATCCATGCCCAAGCCCACGGCCAAGATCTACCTGCCCACCCCGGCGAACCTCCGCTACCTCGCCGGCCGATTGCGTGCCGGCGAACTCGTCGCCCTGCCGACGGAAACGGTCTACGGGCTGGCGGCGGATGCCCTAAACCCGGCCGCCTGTCGGCGCATCTTTCGGGCGAAGGGCCGCCCCACGGCCGACCCGTTGATCGTCCATGTGCGTTCCGTCAACCAGGCCAAGTCCATCGCGGAGATGAATCCAGCCGCGTTGCGGCTGGCCGCGGCATTCTGGCCCGGCCCGCTGACGCTAGTC
>CAZWMF010000419.1:0-4057 GCA_964634535.1 uncultured Opitutaceae bacterium
GTCGACGCATTGGCGAAAAAGACCCGGATCGCGCTCTCGCAAGGCGCATTCCGAAGTCTGGGTCTATCCGGCGGCGTCGCGCGCAACGCCAGTCTGCGCGAGCGGCTCGCGGTGGAGGCGCATCGCGCCGGCGCGGTCTTTCTGCCGGTTGGGCCGGATCAGGCCGGCGACAACGCGGCCATCATCGCCTTTGCCGCCTGGATGGATCCGGCCGGCACGTCGCCGGCCGGGCTCGACTTGGCCATCTCCCCCAGTTTGGCGCTTTAGCGGGCCGTGCGGCGCACGCTGGCGCCGTCAGCTGTAATCTCGGCGCAGATTACTCGGCAGGATGCCGAGTTCCTCGCGGTACTTGGCCACCGTCCGCCGGGCGATCGTGATGCCCTTGCCGCGGAGCCGGGCCACGATCTCCTGGTCGCTTAGCGGACCGCTGCGATCCTCGCTCGCCACCAGGTCGGCAATCATTTCCTTGACGCTCGTGTTCGAAACCGACGCGCCGCTTTGGGCCTGATAGCCGGGAGTGAAGAAGTATTTGAATTCGAAGACGCCGTGCGGGGTCTTGATGTACTTGTTGGCGATCGCCCGGCTGACCGTGGTCTCGTGCACGCCCACGATGTCGGCGATGCGGGTCATGGTCAGCGGCTTCAATTGGGCGATGCCCCGCTCGAAGAAATCGGACTGCGCCGTGAGAATTTCCCGGGTGATACGCTCGATCGTGCGTTGGCGTTGTTCGATCGAATCGATGAGAAACTTGCCCGACCGCATCCGCTCCCGGATGTAGTCGCGCTCGGTCTTATCGAGGCGGCCCTTGGCGATCATCTCCCGGTAGGTGCTGGAGATGCGCAACCGGGGGATATAGTCGTTGTTGAGCAGGATCTTCCATTCGCCGCCCTCCTTCTCGACCGTGACGTCGGGCACCACCACCCGATTGTTGTCCTCCGCAAAGCGCCGGCCGGGCGCCGGATCGAGCCGGCCGATTTCCTCAATTGCCGCCTGGATGTCGTCCGGAGCCGCGCCCAGCTTGCGGGCGAGCTCGGGAATCCGGCGGCGGGTAAGCAATTCAAAGTAGTCGCGAACGATGCGGGCCGGGAGCGACTCGCCGCGCCCCTTGGCCGCGAGCTGGGCGACCAGACATTCGGGCAGCGTCTGCGCCCCGATGCCCGGCGGATCGAACGTCTTGAGGAGCGCGACCGCTTCCTGGACGGCGCCCAAGGGAAGGCCGGTCTGCAGGGCGATATCGGCCGGGCTTTGGGACAGGAATCCTCGGTCGTCGAGACTGCTCACCAGGTGGCGCATGGCCTCGACCGCGTTGGGGGCCAGTTCGGTGAGTTCTGCCTGGCGGAGCAGGTGCTCCTGGAGGGAAGTTTCGCTGACCAGCGAATCGAAGAAATGCTGACGGCGCTCCGCGTCCTCCGCAGTGAAGGTGCGCGAACCGGACTGGCCGTCCCGCCAGTCCGCGTCGAATTTGCTTAGAATGTCGAACTCCTTGGAAAAATCCATCTCCTCGCGCTTGCCGTCCGAGTCGTTGGCGCCGTCGATCGGGGCCTGGGTTTCCCCGGCCGCCGCGGCCGACGTGTCGTTGCCGTCCGCCGACTCGGTGGGCTCGCCGGTCTCGATGCTGACGCCGTCCATCGGCAGTTCCTCCAGGGTCGGATTGCTCTGGAGTTCCTCCTGGATCACCGTTCGCAGATCCATCGCGGCCACCTGGAGGATCTTGAGCGACTGACGGAGCTGCGGAGCCAGCACCAGGGATTGAGTCTGGCGCTGATGCAGTCCTTGGTGGTAGCCGGGAGCCGCGCTCATGCGGGCTCCAGCAAATCAGGCCGGGCGAACCTGGCAAGTCCCATGTCGGCAATTGGCGCGAAAAATGCTTGCAGCCGCGTTGGGGCATTTGACAGATGCCGATTCGGCGAGTCTATTTGCGGCGATGATCACCTTGACCGAACGGGCCGCCCGCCAAGTGCGCGCCATGCGCGCCAACCTTCCGGATTCCGGCAAGAACCTTCGGCTATTCGTGGAAAATGGCGGGTGTTCGGGGATGCAATACGGGATGTCCTTCGACGCGCCCAAGGCGGGCGACGAGACGTTTTCGAGCCAGGGCGAAGTGATCGTGGTCGACGCGACCAGCCTGCCGCACTTGAGCGGCTGCGACATCGACTTCGACGACGGACTGCACGGCAAGGGCTTCGAGATTCGCAATCCCAATGCGCGCTCGACCTGCGGGTGCGGCAAGTCGTTTGCCTGATTTCGCCTCAGGCGACCGCGAAGGCTTGGCCGACGTCCGCGGGTTTGGCCCCGGTGGCGAGCATGGCCCGGACGAACAGGTCGAGCGACACGCTCGCTGCGCCGGCTTCCATCTTTGCCACCCGAGATTGGCTGGATCCAAGCCGCTGGGCGAGTTGTGTCTGCGTTAGGCCCAATTGTGTCCGGCGCACGCGCAATGACCTGGCCAGCGACACCCTCATGTGGACCAAGGCGGCTTCCTCCGGGGTTAGTCCCAGGAAGTCTTCGGCCGAACCGATCCGCCAACCGGTTCGTTCCAATCTTTTTTGTTTGGCTGCTTTCACGGTTCAGAGGCTCGTCACTTGCCAGACTGGTAATTCGTTAGACGTCGGCGGCACGTTTGGATCACGGTAATCGGCGTTGCTCGGGTCTTCTTTTCGAATACATCCAAAATCACGATCGCGTCCCGATCGACGTAATAAATAATGCGCCATGAAATCGTCCGGTCCGAAATCCTCAATTCGTGGCAGCGGAGCCCGATTCCCGGCATGGGGCGGGAATGCGGCAGGCCGATCGATTCTCCGCTTTGCAGCCGGCGCAACAACACACCAGCCTCGATCCGGGCTTCGCTCGAAAATGGTGGTGTTTTGATTTCGCCATGGAGCCAAATGAGGGGCCGGTCCATTTGGAGATCCTAATGTCATATGTCATTTATGACATATGTCAAGGATGGTAAAATCCTTGGCGTACCTAGAGTGCCCGAGGATCTGGGAAAGAGGGGACTACCGCCGGGCCTGATGCAGAGCTACGGCACCGCCGGCCAGCGGCGTCGCGCGGACCTGGCTGAATCCGCCGCGGCGGATTTCTTCGGCCAGGGCCTCGCGGTCGGGAAAAGCCTGAATGGACCGGTCCAGGTAGGCATAGGCACTCCGTTCGCCGGTGAGGCATCCGCCGATGAGCGGCAGAATCCACCGTAAATAGAGAAAATAGGGCCCGCGCATCCAGCGGGCCGGCTGAGAAAATTCCAGTACGAAGAGGGACCCGTCGGGCCGAAGCACCCGCGCGGCTTCCGCAAAGAACCGTGGCCGGTCGGCGAGGTTGCGCAGACCGAAGGCGATCGTGATCGCATCGAAGCTCGATTCGGGAAAGGGAAGATCCAGGGCGTCCGCCGCCTGGAATCGCATGCCGGGGTAGGCCCCGGGGCCGGCCGCGCGGAGCTTTTTGTCGGCTTCAACGAGCATGGGCGCACAGAAGTCGCCGCCGACGATTTGGGTCGAGGCCGGCAGTGCACGGGCGAGGGCGAACGCCACGTCGCCGCTGCCGGTCGCCATGTCCAAGACGCAGGCCGGTTGCGTTCGGCCGACGGCGTCGACCAGGCGGCGGCGCCATCCGCGGTCGAGCCCGCCGCTCAAAAGGCGGTTGGCGAGATCGTACCGCGGGGCAATTCGACCAAACATCGTTTGGACGGCCGTAGGATCAGGTTTGGTCATCAGACGCGGGAAATAAATTAAAGATCAACCTAACTATTGACGTAATTCGGTTTGTGAAAATACTTTACCCCGACTTAAACGTAACTAGTCGCAACCAAAAGGACACCTCATGTCAACGAACCTGACCAAACGGGAGATCGTGCTGGAAATCTATCGTAAGACTGGATTTCCGCAAAAGCAGATCGTAGACACCGTGCAACAGACGCTCGATATCATCCAACGCGCATTGGCCAACGGGCGCAACGTCGAATTGCGCAATTTCGGCGTCCTGGAAGTCCAGGTGCGCAAGCAGCGAATCGGCCGCAATCCGAACAAACCTGAAGCGGAGGTCGTCATCCCGCAGCGGG
>CAZWMF010000420.1:0-3680 GCA_964634535.1 uncultured Opitutaceae bacterium
CGCTTGGGCGGCGTCAATTGCGCTCCCGCCCCCCAAACCGATCACCTGGTCGCCGCGGGGGGCCCGGGCCGCCGCGACCGCGCGGTCGACCGCCGCCACCGTCGGCTCGCCGTCGATCGCCTGCAGCGTGGCGGCGACCCCCGCCGCCGCGAGGCCGGCCCGCAGGCCGGAGGCCCGCCCCCCGTCGCGGCCCGTGACGACGAAGGCATGGCGGCCAAATCCGGCCGCGTACGCGTCCTGAATCGCGCCCGGTCCGACGATGATCCGGCCCGCCGTGGCGAACTCGAAGCGCATGGCCGGGGCCCGCGCCTAACCGGCATCGTCCGGCGGAAACACCGGGCTGAATTTGAAGGCCTGCCGGTCCTCGGCCATCATGGGCCCCACCGTATCCCGCCAAACCTGATAGTGGCGGGTTTCGCGATGAGCCGCGTGGGCCGCGACCGACCGGTAGACCTCCACCAGCACAAATCGAGTCGGATCGTCCTGCTGCTGGCTCACATCGAAGCGCACGACGCCGGCCTCGCGAACGCTGTTGCGCGCGTTTTCCAGGATGGCGGCCCGGAATGCCTCGATGCAGTCGGGCTTCACCCGGATGTGGACATGGAGGATATGCATGACGGGCGGGAGACTAGCGCGGAGCCCGGGTGCCTTCAATCGGAACCTCGGAGTAAAGAACCTCAACCATATTGCGCACCAATTGCTCGTCCGTAATGCCATGGATGGCGTCGATCGGCAGGATGACGAGCGTCCGGAGGCGTTCCGCCACGTCGGCAAACAATCGTACCCGGGCCGCGTCCTCGAGTTGGTCTCGGCGGGCCAGCGCCCGCGCGGCGATGGCGGCCTCAACTGGCGTAACCGCCTGCCGTAGCCGGGCAACCGCCGCTGGATGCTGGCGCAGCGAGTTGAATTTTTCGCTTCCCAGGAGGACCGCATTTGGCGGGGTGTCTTCGCGCTCCCAAACCACCGCCGTGCCCGCGGCGACGTCGCCGAGACGCTGACCCTTGCGGCTTAGCATCACGGCGCATCCGCCGACCAAGTAAGCGAAGGGCAAACCGTCGACAAACCGGACGACATTGCGAATGACGATCTGGCCGAGCCCGAGGTGCAGACCCTCGACGTCGACCACCCGTAGGCGCAGAAGGCGTTTACCGAACGTTTGTCCCCGCTCGTGCCATTCCATTGTGATGAAATAGCCCTGGCTGATGACGAAATAACCGATGAGGGTAAACATCATCTGCATGTCCGAAGACGCCGCCAGCAGCACGGCGAAGATTTTGGCCAACACCGAATCTGCCGCGGCGATGACGGCCAAGTCGACTGCCAGAGCGAGCAGCCGCAACACCGGACCCGCCAGCCGATACGAGAATTCAGCGCCCTCTGGCGTGCGCATGACCAGCCGATCGACCCGGCCGGCGCTCATGCGGAGGACCCCCTCGTTCCGCGTCCGGCGAACGCAAAATAGGCGGTCAGACCCGTCATCTCGAAAAGGCCGAGTGCGATCTTCACCCAATATGGCAACACAGGCTCGTGGTATTGCGAAAAGGACGCTTCGACCAAGCCGGCCCAAACCAGCATTAGGGCGGCGCCGCCGCAGAGGGTCGCGAAATCCGGCGCCACGGCGCGCATTCGCTCGGCGAGTGTCCGGCCGGTGCCGCGCCCGAGCAGCGCCCCGGCCAGCACGAACCCGGCCTGGGCGCCAACCAACAACGCGGGGATTTCGACTGAGCCGTGCGGCAGAATCCAGCCCAGGAGAAAGGCCGTCTGCTTCGCGCGCACGTAGTCGGCCGCCACCGCACCCAGAGTTATACCGTTATAGAAAACTAAGACAAACGTCACGCCTCCCCAGGTGACCCCGCCGGCGGCGCTGAACAACGCCACGCGGGTATTATTCGTCATCAAGGCCCCGGAAAAGGTGGCCTTTCGATCCTGGAGCTTGGCCCCACGGTCGCGCTCTTCCTGGACAACGCGATCGGCCGGATTGCCCTGCAAGTGCGAAAAGGGAATCAGAACCGGCTTGGCCGTGCCGTCGAACAGGAGCGCCCCGGCGCCAAAGATCGAACCGGCGGCCAGGAGTAGAGCGGCGAGGGCGAACGCCCGGCTGTGTCGCCGAAACGTGGCGGGCAGGACTTGGAAGAGCCACCGGTCCGGCCGAACCTTACCAGGACGCGGGCGCCGCCCGTGGATTTCCGCGTAGGCCCGGGCGACCACCCCTTCCAGATAGAGGCGGACCTCGGGGTGAGCGACGTAGGCCGAGAGGCGCACCAAATCGGCCGAAGCGCGCTGGTAGAGCACCTCAAGGTCGCGCGCCTCTTCGAAAGACAAGGGCCCCCAGGGATCATCCACCAGTCGGCGGAGGCGAGCGTCCAACCGCTCCCAGCCGGGGCGCTCCTTGGCGATGAAGCTTTCGTGGTCGATGATCACAGGGCCTGGCGGCGCTTGACCGCCAAATAGCGCCGAATCATGTCGGCCGCCATCGTATCGTTTTCGAGTAGGGCCACCATCACCCCGGTCGGCCGCAGCCGACTCATGATCGCCCGCAATTCGGTCCAGCGGACGTGGCCGGCCAGTCGCCCATACAGCTCATCCTCGCTGGCGACGGGCGGTCCGGAGAAGACCGGCGCGACCTCGGGCGCCCGCAATTGGCCGACGATCACGAGATGCTGGCGGGCGAGCATGGTAGCATGGGTAAGAAAGTCATCGGCCAGCACCGGATCGGTCAAATCCAGGATGAAGAATAACAGGGATCGGCGACGGAGGCGCGTCCGCAGAAAACGCACAATCTCCGCGATTTCCGGCGCGGCATTGCTCGATTCGAGAGTCAAGGCAGCCTCGCGGCACGCCGAGAAGTGACCTTGACCCGAACCGGCCGGAACAAATGCTCGCATGCCCTCGCCAAAAGCCCCAAAGCCAAAACGATCGCCCTGGCGTTCGGCAGCCGTCAGTAGCGCGAGCGCCGCGGTAAGCGATCGCTCTAACGCGGCGCCGCGGGAGCTCTTCGCGCCCACGCGCCGGGCGCTCAGCCGAGAGGCATCGACGATCGCGTAGATCTCCTGGGTCCGTTCCGCCTGGAAGACCTTGGTTACAGGCCGGCTGCGCTTGGCCGACGCCTTCCAATGGATCACGTCCAGGCTATCTCCCGGCAGGTACTCGCGAAGCTTCTCGAATTCGCGGCCACGGCCCACCGTGCGCTCCGCATGGATGCCCGCGGTATAGCGGGGCAGGAAGAGCGCCGCGGCTTCGCGTCCCTCCGCCAGAAGGTTCGGATAGACTCGGAATTCGACGGCCAGGGCAGTATGCCGGCGCAGCCGCCAAAGGCCCCAGGGCGACGACGCCTCGACGCAGGCCGTGGCTCCGCCAAACCGTCCGCGTCGGTTGGGTTGGCATGCCCATTCCGTTCGCAATTTTCCGTCAAACGAGATTGTCACTGCCATCTCGGATTGCCGTACGCCCAGCGCGGCGGGCGCCCCCAAGCCAACGCGGACCGGACCGGACAACGGAACCCGCGCGGACAAAGTCAACGGAATCGTCCCGGGACGGTCCTTCGCGAAGCGCAGCAGTGCCGGCACCGCAGGCACGGGCAGCGCATCGTGCCGCAATCCGGCCAGCAGGTCGCCGAGCGCCACGAGTGCAAGAACGGACAGACTCAATGCGTGGGGGGGGGGGGGGGGGGGGGGGGGGGG
>CAZWMF010000420.1:3690-4007 GCA_964634535.1 uncultured Opitutaceae bacterium
GACAGACTCAATGCGTACCCCGCCCCCCACCCTCCCAGCGGACCCGTCACTGCGGCCAGTATCGCCAATCCAGCGACCAGTCCAATCAAACGCTGTCCGGGAACGAAAGTCATGTCGCCGTGACTAGCGAGGCACCGCCACCTGCTCGACGATGCGACCCAGCACCTCGTCGATCGTCAGCCCTTCGATTTCGAATTCCGGGCGCAGAACCAACCGGTGACCCAGCACGGGGCCAACCAGGGAGCGGATATCGTCGGGCGTGACGAAATCCCGGGCGGCCAGCGCCGCATTGACCCGGCTGCCGAGCAGTATGGCCT
>CAZWMF010000421.1:0-2508 GCA_964634535.1 uncultured Opitutaceae bacterium
CCGGAATCCCGCGAGACCGCCCAAAAAGCCCTGGTCTTGGATCCGAGCAATGAGGAGGCTCTGGCGGTCCTGGGCGAAACGGTGCGCTCAAAAGCGGACGCCGACCATGTCCGCCGGTTCGTTCAGGATTTGCAGCACAGCCATCCCGACTGCGCGGGCTATCACCTGGCGCTGGGCACGCTGCTCTTGCGCACCGGCGACCTGGACAATGCCGGGACCGAGCTGCGAAAAGCCGTGGCCCTCGATCCCAAGTCGGGCCCCGCCCAGGTGGCGCTCGGCACCTGGTTGACCGTGAAGCACGACGCCCGCGCCGGCACCGCCTTCCGGACGGCGGCCGAACTTTCCCCCTGGCGCTCGGCCCTGCGCTTGCGCTACGTGGACTATCTGTTCGCCGACGGCCAAGCCGCCGAGGGCAAGCGCGCGCTGGCCGATATCGTGGCTCACGCGCCCGACTATGTTCCCGCGCTCGTCGGGTCGATGAAACTCGCCCTGAGCGAGCGGCGCTACGCCGATTGCCAGGCCCTCATCGACAATATCCTGCGGCGGGATTCGCGCAATTTGGAGGCGCTGCTCGAACGCGGATCCTTGAAGCTCGCCCAGCGCGACGCCCCCGGGGCGGTCGCCGAACTCAAAAAAGCCGAAACGACTTACAGCCGATCCCCGCAGCTCAACTACGCCCTGGCCATCGCCTACCTGCGCAGCGGCGATCTCGTGAAGGCGGAGGACCGGCTGAGCCAAGCCTTGGTGGAAATGCCCAGTTTCGACCAGGCCGCCCTGGTGCTCGCGGAAATCGACTTGCGCAAGGGCGACCCGGCGGCCGCCGCCGCGGCCTTGACCGGGCTCATTGGGCGCCACCCCCAGGCCAGCCGGGCCTACCTGCTCCTGGCGCGCGCCTACGTGGCCCAAAAGAGCCCGGATCAGGCGCTCGCGGTTTATCAAAGCATGGCCGCGAAATTCCCGCAGGATCCGGAGGTGCCCTACTTCATGGGCCTGTTGCTCGCCCAGCAGAAGCGGCCGGACGAGGCGCGCCAGGCCTTCGAACAATCCCTCCAGATCGCGCCGGCCTACGCGCCGGCGCTCGACATGCTGGTCAACGCGGATCTGGCCGAGCGGCGGGTCGGCGCGGCCATCGCGCGCGTCCAAGCGCTGATCGACCGCTACCCGCAAGCCGCCGGACCCTGGCTGCTGCGAGCCAAGGTGGACTTGGCGCGTCGCGATGTTGCGGAAGCCGAATCGGATTTGCTCAAGGCGATCGCGATCGACCCCAAGACCCAGGCCGCTTACCTTCAACTCGCCCGCCTGTACCTCGCGACGAACCAGACGGCCCAGGCGGAGGAGAAACTGTCCGCCCTCGCCGACAAGACCAACAGCACGACGGCCCTCCTGCAACTTGGGATGATCCACGAGGCGCAAGGAAAGTATGCGGCGGCCCGGGGCGACTACGAAAAGCTGCTCGCCCGGGACCCGAACTCCGGAAGCGCGCTCAACAATCTCGCCTACCTGTACGCGGAGCACCTGGGCCAGCTCGACCAGGCCTACGACCTCGCCAAACGGGCGCGCGACGACGCGCCCGAGGATCCCAACACGGCCGATACCCTGGGCTGGATTCTCTTCAAGCGCGGCGATATCCCCGGGGCGCTGGACCTCGTTCAGGAAAGCGTGCAAAACGCGCCGGACGACCGCGTCGCCCAATATCACCTGGGCCTGATCCACTATGCGCTGGGCGAGGAGGAGCCGGCGCGCCAGGCCTTCGGGCACGCGCTCGCCGGGGGAATCGGCGAAGTCGACGAAGCCACGCAGACGGAGGCCCGGCGCCGTCTGGCCATTCTGAACTTGAATCCGGCCGAAGCCGATGCCGCGATGCGGACCGATTTGGAAAATCGCGCCAAATCGGAGCCGAACGACCCGATCGTGCTGATTCGCCTGGCCGAAATCGAAGCGCGGGCGGGCGCCGCGGCGGCCGCGGCCGATCATTTTGAGGCGGCGATCAAACGGGCGCCGCGCAACGCCGGCGCCATGATGGAGCTGGCGCAGATATACTCCGGCCCCCTGCAGGATCCGACGAAGGCCCGGGCCCTGGCGAAAACCGCGCACGAAATTGCGCCCAACGACGAGCGAATCGCCGAAACGCTCGGCCGGCTGCTGTTTCGCACCGGCGACTACCGGTGGTCCCTCGATCTGTTGATGCAAGCGGCCGCGAGCCGGCCCGACGACCCAAACCTGCAACTCGATCTGGCCCAAGCATATTACTATGTCGGGCAAGTGTCCGACGCCGAGTCGACGCTCAACGGCCTCCTGGCGAGCGGAACGCATTTCGCCAATCAAGCGGCGGCCGCGCGCCTGGCCGGAATGCTCACGGCCACCAGAAATGCCGCCTCGGCCGAAGCCGCGGTCGCGGACGCGAAGCGCATCCTGCAGGATGATCCGACCTATTTTCCCGCCCTGATGGTCGTCGGCTTGGCGCTCGAGCAAGAAGGCAAGCCGACGGAGGCCGCGGCGGTTTACGAA
>CAZWMF010000421.1:2518-4005 GCA_964634535.1 uncultured Opitutaceae bacterium
AGGATCCTCGCCCGAAATTCTTCATTCGCTCCGGCGACGCGCCAGCTCGCGCTCATCTACGTCAAACGCACCGGCGAAGATCAAAAAGCCTACGATCTCGCCATGAAGGCCAAGGCGGGATTCCCCGACGATCCGGCGGTCGCGACGGCGGTGGGCATCATCGACTACCGGCGGGGCGACTATACGGCCGCAGTCCTCGCGCTTCGCCAAAGCTTGCGGGCCCGCGAGGACGACGCCGAAACGCTTTTTTACCTCGGCATGAGCCATCTGGGACTCAAACAGTCGGTCGACGCCCGGACCGAATTGCAGCAGGCGCTTGCCCTCAAATTGCCCGACCGCGAGGCCGACGATGCGCGGCGCGCGCTGGACGACTCGAAGACGGACGACGGCGCCGCTCCGCGATCCGATGGGTTGGCTCCACCGGACGCGGGAACTCCGGCCAATTGATTCGTCAAGAATCCCGACGTGCGTCGGTTTACCTTACGTTTTCCATGCTCGTCACCGGTGAGTTGAGAAAATAGCCCGTATTTTATATTACTCATCACATTATAATTAAATTACTTACGATACACGCGTTTCAGGCCTGCCAAATGGCACACGCATTGCTAGAATCCGTTCGTCCACTTTCGGTTCCTGTCTCCAACTTCCAACTTATTATGAACAAGCTACTGATAGCTGCCCTTGCTATTGCATTGCCCATGGCGGCGCATGCGACCAATTACACCTACACGTTCTCCGACACGTCGGATGGAACCAGCAGCACCCTGGGCTCCCTGGCTCACGGCACCGCCTACACCTGGGGCTTCACGAGCGCGTCGCTCGGCAGCGGCGGCAATCTCAGCACCCTCGAGTCCGCCGTGAGCGCCGGTTCGCAGGTGGTCACCAGCGCAACCCTGACCCTTACCGGCATCAGCGATTGGACGAGCGAAGCCAAGGACGTGCTCTATGTCGACATCCTGAACGGACTGGCGGCCGGCGCGAAGCAAACGACTTACATGCCAGCGCTCACGAACGGCGACACGACCTATTACGGCGACGATCCGTTCAACCCGAACAGCAAGCTGTCGAGCTACAATCCGGCCTCGGGTGGCTCGGTGGTCGCCTACAACAGCACGCTCGGCAACTATAACTCCAACTTGGTCGGCACGGCCGGCCACCTGGCCTTCCAGTCCGCGGTCACCAATGCGGCTCTCTCCTACTCGATCCACGGTCATGCCGTGACGGGCCAGACGGGCACCTCCTTGATCGCCCCGACCGGCGTCACGCAGCCCGGCACCTTTTCCGCGGCCAACACCACGTCGACCTTCACCGTTTCGATCGCACTCACCCAGCAGAACCTGAATCTCCTCACCGATTTTCTGGCGAGCGACGCGGGTGGCTCGAGCGTGTTCGGCCTGGGCTTTGGCCCCGACTGCCACTTCTACGATACCGGAATCAGCCTCAAGCTCTACACGAGCTCGGTGCCGGATAGCGGCTCGACCGCGCTC
>CAZWMF010000422.1:0-3995 GCA_964634535.1 uncultured Opitutaceae bacterium
TAATAAGGAAGTAGCTGCCGATTCGAGCGAGCGGCATGACAAGTAAGAGTACCAGGGCAATTTTGCGCGAGCGTCGTGGCTGCGCCAGTTTGACGACGAAGGGCCAAAAAAGATAGAATTGCTCCTCGACCGCAAGGCTCCAAGTGTGTCCGGTATACCAACCGGGCTTCATTGGATCGGCATCAAACAGAAAATAGTTCTTTAGGAATGCAGCGGCCGAGGCCACCTGGTCCCATGGAACCGCCAGCACCCCGATCGCGGTGCACAGGGCGATGATACCGAGATAAAAATAGACGGCCGGAAAAATCCGCAGCATTCGGCGAAGGTAGAATCTCTTCAAAGAAATGCTCCCATTTGCATCGTGTTCCCGAATAAGCAGGTGGGTTATGAGATAGCCACTCAGCCCGAAAAACAAGCCGACGCCGAGTCGCCCGGGGAAACGCCACAGGAGCACTTCGAGAATCTTGGGCATCGAGAGCCGCTCCCGATGAGTGAGATTTTCGCCCGAGTGGGAAAGCAGGACGAGACCAATCGCGATGGCGCGCAATCCATCCAGGCACGGCAGCCGTGAACTCGAGGTGCTGCTCATTCTAGCAGGCATATGCGCGGCGGGTATGCGAATCTCGCGAACCAAACCATCCGACGGTTCAACTTCGCATTGGTCATTGGCGTCCTTCATTTCGTCGGGCCGCCTTCGCGAACTGGGTGCCACAGAACGATGAGGCGCGCAGTAAGGATGAGGACTAGACTGTTGCCGGGACCAGCGGCTCGAGTCCATTCGGCAATCGTTGGCGTTCCGGTCGGGGCGGCCGCGGTGGAAATGGGCGCAGTGAATAGGTCCCAGCCGGCCGGCGCCACGGGTTCCGGATTCGGTTTCGCGACGTTCTGCATGTCGGGCAGCGTCGAGCGGTCAACCGGAGCGGCGACGATCGCCAGCAGGGCGAAACCCAAACATCGGATCAATATCTTCATAGAAGCATTCGGCTCAAGTGGGTGCCATCGTGGGGCTTCGCTCTTCCCCAAAAAAGGCCGGACCCGGTAAGAATGGCGCGGGAGGGTACCGATCCCGGGTGACGTTCTTGGGTCCTTTCTGTGTATTTCGCGTGAATGCCGGGACATCGCCACGGCGGCGCAAGATTGTCCGGATGGTGACAAAATCGATTAACGTCACACGTTTGTAACCCAAGTGACGCCGGTCGGCCAAATTTGGGTAGTACTTTTGGCGCCCGACTTCATGAACATCGATTACGTGCTCTTGCCGCTGGGTCTCTCGCTTTTGGGGATTCCATCGCCCGCAATCGCCACGTCGAGAATCCGCGCGCGGCTTCGGCATCCGGCGCGCCGTCGTGATGAAGGTCTGAAATCGTTGGCGCGAAGCTGGGTGAATTGGGCCGATTTGGTTCGCGCTTGGGTAGGGGTATGGTTGATACAACGCGTGCTGCGGGCATCGAGCGGGCAGGACGATCTGGCCACCGTCAATATGGGGGCCGAGATGGCGATACTCTGCCTGGCCGTTCTCGCCCAAACCTTCTGGGTATCCCGTTCGATTCGCGTGGTGGGTCCCATTTTCTTTCTTACCGGGCTGACGCTCTCTTTGAGCGGTCCCATGGTGGGAGGATTCGCCCTCGTCTTTGGATTGGCCTGCGCCCTCATGTACAAGCGTCTCAGTCTGGCGTTTCTAGTGATCCCGGCGGGCATACTTGGCTTCGGCATGTTGTTTCACCAGGTGAGTCTCTTCGGTTTGCTCAACGCCACGGCCTTCCTCATTCCGGAGTTCTTGGCCTTTGCATTCCGCCAGAGGCTGGCGTTCATCCGCTCGCCGATTACCGAACGCACCATTCGCCCGGCCGAGGCGGCGATTGCCTTCCCGGTGGGCGCGAAGCTCGAAGAGGCTTCGGTCATTCGCGCCGACTTCACGGTTCCACCGCCAACTCCCAAAGCGACCACGCCGAGAGTTAAGGTCAAACTCAAGCGGGTCGGCGGCGCGGCTTTGCGTTACGAGCCCGCGGCGGAGCTGAATCTGCCGCCGCGTTAGTCTGCCGGCGTGATCGTGCCGGCGGGGCATCGTTTCCTTCTCGTCGGTTCGTTCTGCCTGGCGCTTTGCCCCGCGGCTCAAGCGGTCATCTTTTATTCGACCGCCGATCCGACCTATAATACGACTGCCCCAACCGGACCGCTGGCGGGCTGGCAATGGGTCGGGAATTGGGGCGGATATCAGGGCACGCCGATCGGCGCGAATTACTTCATCACCGCCCGACATGTCGGGGGCACCATTGGTAACCCTTTCATTCTTAATGGCGTCACGTATACGACGAACGCGTTTTTCGACGACACCGTCACCGATCTGCGGATCTGCCGAATCAATGGGACTTTCCCTTCCTGGGCGCCCCTATATCGAGGTTCGGGAGAAGTGGGTTCCTCGCTGGTGGTCTTTGGCCAAGGGTTGAGCCGAGGATCGGCGGTCACGGTTGGAAGCAATCTCGCCGGCTGGCAGTGGGGCGCCGGGGGCGGAACTCTCCGGTGGGGCCAAAACACCGTGAATTCGGTGGTCGACGGCGGTTCCTATTGGGGCCAGCTGCTGTACGCGACTTTCAATGCCGGCGCCGGTGCGAACGAATGCCACCTGGCGGATGGAGATTCCGGTGGACCGGTATTCATTTACGACGGGCTGGAGTGGGCGCTGGCCGGGATCGCCGCCGCGGTCGACGGCCCTTTCAATACGACGGATAACGGTGACGGTTTCGAGGCCGCGCTCTTTGACGCGCGCGGGCTTTACATGGGTGGAGCGGGCAATTGGCAGTTGATCACCGGCCCCGGCCCGGTTCCGAGTGGCGTCTATGCGACGCAGATTTCCGTGCGGGCATCGTGGATCGATTCCATTGTGCCTCAATCGGTCGAGGGCGATACGCCGCTCTTTGACTTGCCCGAAATGGCGGTCTTGGCCGTCCTATTCTTTGGGGCGGGGGCCTTTCTCCTTCGAAAGCAGGGTCGGAGTTCAACCTAGATCGCCGGAGATTGGGCTCGAATGGGTGGAGGGCGGGTCGTTTGGTTACGGCGAGGTGACATCGCGCCCGCCCGGGGGAAATTGATTTGAAGCCGGGGAATTGAAGTGGCCCGATCACATTCCGCCGCGGCCTCTGCGCTACCTGCGGTCGAGAACCCTATTCACAGTGTCGAATCTCCGTCGCTCGTATTTCTTGTTCACCGGTCAAATTGTCCGGGGTGCCGTGGGCTGTGCCGCGACGGCCGTGCTGTTTTCCGCGATCGGTCTCCGCTCGGCCGCCGACAACGCCATCGATCTGAGTTTGCCGGGAGGCTCCGGCGCGGCGGCCCAGTTTTCGCACCAGCAACTCACCCAGGCATTGCGGAAGAGACTGCCGGCGGCGAGCCAGGGAACCATCGACCGGACGGCGGTGCAGTTCATGGATCACCTGCGCCAGACGGCCCCGATGGCAGCCGACCGACTTGCAGACAACAAATTGGACGAAGACGACCTGTCGTCCCGGTTGGACATATTCTTGGGTGATCATCCCGAATTCGCCGGAGGGTCCGCGCGTCCGGTGGCGCAGGATCCGCAGGGCCGCGTGGCGGAAATCCTGAAAGGCTCGCCCGACGTCGCCCCTTCGGATGGCGATCGACGGGCGCTCGCCAATCGATTCATCGCCCGATTGGAGCAGCTCAGCGTCAGCGCCCACGACACCTTGATATCGGGTCGCATGTCCGACGATGAACTTCAGGCGCGCATCAGCGTGTTCGTCGGAGACGTCCGGGCCGAACAAACTCGGGTGGCCGTGGATCCGTCGCTGGCCGCCGCGGTTCCGATCATCGATGCCTACGAATTGGCAAACTATGGCAATTCGACCGATCGGCCGGAGTCGGTTTGCTATCGCGGGGAGGTCGAGGGCGCCGGCAAGAAACGGGATTTCGTTGTTTTTGAGAAGCGGCCGAACAAATTGCGGATGCATATCGTCGAGGACGGCATCGTCGTCGCGGTT
>CAZWMF010000423.1:0-3985 GCA_964634535.1 uncultured Opitutaceae bacterium
AAATCGACCAGCTATGGGCCGAGACGTCGGGCCGCAGGCCGAAGCCCGAACTGAACTCGTAGTCCGCGTACACGGTCAGATTCTGCCGGGGAATATTGGGGATCCAGTAGTCGCCGATGGGCTCGGTAACGTTGGGCTGAAAGACGGTCGCGTTGTTGAGGACGATGGGCTCGGCCGAGACCGCCACGTTCAGGTAGTTGGCGGCGAGGATGCTGTAGTTGGCGCCCACCTTGAACGACTTGTTCACCTCGTAGCGCAGGCTGGTTTCAAAACCGCGGTAGAGCGCCCGGCCCAGGATCGCGTTGCCCGACACGGTGGCCACGCTCTGGTCGCGGGTCTGGTGATAGTAGTCGCCGGTCCAGATGAGCTTGCCGGGGATGAGTTCGCTCTTGAAGCCTTCTTCGAAAAGTTCGCTGACGCTGTGGAAGGCCTTGGCCGTCAGGTCGTCGGCGCCGGACGCCCAGGTGGGCGAGCCGGTCGTCATGCCGTTGCGGGCTTGGACGTAGTCGTAGGTGGCGTAGAGCGTGAGAAATTTGACCGGCTTGTAGCTGAGGCTGGTCTCGCCACTCGGAATCAACGCGGAAATGTGGTCGACCGTGTTGCCGGCGATCACCGAGGAGGGATTGGTCGGATCGACCAGCGGGTCGGCCAATTTGGCCCAGACGCCGGACAGGCGTCCGCCGATATCATAGATCCAGTGGTCGCCGAGGTCGAAGCTGTGTTCGGAATAGAGACCCAGGGTCTGGGTCCAGGTGTGATTCGTGGTCGTGCTCAGGCCGCTCGTGCCGCCGCCCGGCGTGACCGAAAACTCCGCGTCGTTGGGGTTCGGGACGCTGGAAGTCGGCAAGGTGATCGGCCCGAAATACGGCGAGGTGACGGTGCGGGCGTTGTAGGCGATCGGGTAAACCTGCGTGCCGAAGAGGGCATTGCGGGTGATCGCGGCGGGGTTGCCGGTAAGGTCGAATTGGTCGCCGCCGGCCGTGACCGCCGCCGGATCGGAGTCCTTGTAGTTGAGCACCTGCTCGAAGCGGAACGATAGGCCGCTGTTGCTCTGGTGGGTGACGTTGTCTTTGAAGAGCTCGAAATCCTTCTTGCGCCGGTACTCCAGACGGTCCTCGAAGAGACTGTCGTTGATCCAGTTGTAAGTGCCCCCGTTGGCGGCGGTGTCGTTGAAGAAGAACTCGTAGAATGTGTTGTTTTGGATCGAGGTGTCGGCCGCGAGGTCCTTGGTCTCGCGGGCTTGGGTCTGAAACTCCTTGGTGATGAGGGGAGCATTCTGGTTGTTCGTCAGCCCCTGGTTAAAGCCGATCTTGACCGGGGTCACGTTGGCCGGGTTGAGCACCCAGCCGGCGATCGTGCCGGGCTTGGCGAGGGTCGGCACACCGGTTAGAGCCGGGCCGGCGGTGTAGGTGGTGCCCCCACCGCTGGCGATTCGCTCGATGTATTGACCGCTATTGCCGTTGAATCCGGCCCCGGCCACGTAGACGGGCGAGTAGTAGCCGGTCGGGGAGAACGAGCCCTTGATGATCGGCGTGGCCGAGCCGGCGTCGTAGTAGCCGGTGTTGATCAGGGTCTGGTTGATGCGGTTCCAGCCGCCCGGAAGGTTGTAGGTGAAATACCCATAGTCGGCGTTCCAGTCGACCGTCCAGCCGTTGGCCGGGTGGTACAGGGCGGCGGCATAGAGATCCTGATAACGATCGTAGGCGTATTGGTAATACGAGGTGGCGTCCTCCTGCTGGTAGCTCACCCGGTAGGCCAGGGTGTTGCTGAGCGGCCCGCCGGTGTCGATCTGCACATTGTCGTTCTCGTGCACGCCGGCGCCGCTGCCGACCCATTGGCCCAGGGTCAGGTTGATGGTGGTTTGCGCGGCGTCGGTGTACGGCTCCTTGGTCTGGAAATTGACGTAGCCGGAGGTGCGGGCGGACGGGCCGAAGATCACCGAGGCCGGGCCGGCGACGATATCGGCCGACTCGTAGGCATTGATGTCGAACGGATGCTCGTTGCTTTGCCGGGCCATGGTGAGGATGCCATCCTGGTACACGTCGGACAGGGCGCCGCGGATCGTCGGCGAGCCGTAGTTGTCGATCGCCCCCGTGTTGGCGGTGACCGCCGGCGAGTACTTGGTGAAATCATTGTAGGTCGCCACCACGTCGGTCTTGAGCTGGTCGGCCGATATCTCCGTGAGGCTGCGCGGGACGTCCTGGAAGGCCGTGTCGATGCCGCCGACCGACTCGGTGGGCTTGATCGGGAGGATGGTCGCCTGGTCGGCCACGTCCTCGACGAGGGTCTTGTCGAGCGCGACGGGCGCGCTTGGCGACGTCGGGGTGGGCGCCGCCGCCGCAGCGGAGCCAGCCGGGGGGGCGGCTTGTTGCGCGACGGCGCGGAAGGGCAGGGCGCCGATCGCCAGGATTGCGGCGAGCGCGAGGCGGTGGATGGGACGGGTGTGGCTTGGTGTCATGGGCTGGAAAAGGCTTGGGCCGGAATGCGGTGGTGGTGTGGCGTCAGGAGCCGGCGTGGTCGGCCGGCGGGGCCCCGTCCCGGACGGCGTTGCCCGCGGTCGGGGCGGCCTGCGCGCGGCGGACCAGGTCGTTGTATTTGGCGACCAGGCCCTGGTATTGGCCGGCGAGCTGATTGTATTGGGTCACCACCGCGTTGGCCTGGTGGACGGCGGCATTGGCCGCGTCGGCCAGCCGCTGGCGTTGGTCGAGCAGGGTGTGGATGCTGGAGTCGCGCGAATTCACCGCGACCTTGTAGGCGGCGAGCGCCGCCTGCAGCAGGGCGGTGTCCGCGGTCTGGCGGGCGGCGTCGCGCTGCAGGGTAAATATCTGGGCTTTTTGCTGGCGGATCTGGGCGTCGGCGTCGTCGGCCTTGGTCTTGAGTCGGGCGATGACCCCCTTGAATTCGGCAAGGTCCTCGGTCGCCTGCTTCAAGGCTTCGGCCTGTTCGGCGATCCGCTGATCGGTGCGGCGGGCGGCGGTGCGGAGTGCCAGGATGGTCGTGTCGGCGCGGTGCTCGCCGCTCCATTGAAAGGCGACCAGGCCGCCGACCAGGACGAGCAGGATCACATTGAGACGATTTAGGAACGGTTCCATGGCAGTCAGGGCGCGGGGGCCGGTTTGGTCTCGAAGGCCACCGTCTGGATGCCCGCCGCCCGGACGCGATCCAGGACGGCGACCAGGTAGCCATGGCGGGCGTCGTTGTCGCCGGATATGAGGACCCGGAGGTCCGGGCTCCACGCCCGGCGGCGGGTGAGTTCGGCCTGGAGCTCATTGCGTCCGATGGGATGCTGGTCCAGAAAGACCCCGCCGGTGGCGTCCACCGAAATCGAGACGGTGTTCGGCCGATTCTCGGGGTCGCCCGTCTGGGCAACCGGAAGGTTCACCCGCACGCTCTTGGCGCTGGCGAGGTTCAGGCTCACCAGCATGAACGACGCGAGCAGGAAGAACATGATGTCGATCAAGGGAATGATCTCGATCCGGGCGCGCTTGCGCCCACGGCCGCGGGAGGCGTGCATGGTAGGGAGACGGGTCGCTGCGGTTACTCGTCGGCGACCCCGACCGGACCGATCGCGCGGGCGGCCTGCCGGGCCTTTTCGACGAGCAGACGCACGTTGCCGATGACCGTGTCCAGTTCGTGACCGAGTTCTTCGGCCCGGCTGCCCATGGCGTTGAAGGGGATAAGGGTGGTGATCGCGATGCCGAGGCCGAAGGCCGTCGCGATCAGCGCTTCGCCAATGCCGCCGCTCACCTTGGCCGCGGCCAATTCCTGGTCGCCGCCCACGAAATGGAAGGACCGCATGATGCCGGTCACGGTGCCCAATAGACCGAGCAGGGGCGCCAGGGTGATGGCGGTGTCGAGCACGTCGAGAAATCGGCGGGCCAGCTTGGTTTCCTCGGCCGCCTGCACCTGCATGGCGATCACGATGTCGATTTCCGAATGCTCCAGGCCGTGGGCAATGACCCGCAGGCGCGGGTCCGCGGCCCCG
>CAZWMF010000424.1:0-3984 GCA_964634535.1 uncultured Opitutaceae bacterium
AAAGGCAGCTTGGCGATGGTGGAGGGCCGCCTTCGCTTTGACCAATGGGAGGACAAGCAGAGCGGGCAAAAGCGCAGCCGGCTCAAAGTGGTGCTCGAGAACGTGCAATTTCTGACATCGCGAGGCGGGTCCGGCGCGGCCGGGGCCGCGGGCGCGCCGGGAGCGGGCTTCGAGGCCGACAGCGCGGGCGGGCCGCCCGCGGCGGCCGCCAAGGCGCCGGCCAAGGAAACGGTGGACGATGACGTTCCATTTTGACTGAATTCCCTCCCGATCGACAATCCCGTCCCTTTTTAAACCATGGCTTACAGCGAAATCCTCCTCCTCAAACCCGTCGAAGGTCTCGGCGGCGAAGGCGACCAAGTCAAAGTGCGCGCGGGCTATGCGCGCAATTTTTTGTTGCCGCACAAGGTGGGGGTTCCCCTCACCAAGGCCAACCGCAAGCAGGTCGAGGCGCTGAAGAAGCGCCGGGCCGAGCGCGAGGGCCAGGAACTTAACGCGTCCCAGGAACTGGGCCGCCGGATCGAGAAGACCGCGCTCGCATTCGCGGTCAAGACGGGCGAGGGCGGCAAGATGTTCGGGGCGATCACCGCGACCGATGTGCACGACAAGTTGGTCGCGGCCGGCATCGAAATCGATCGCAAGAAAATCCATCTATTCACGCCGGTGAAGACGCTCGGCCGCCACGCCGTCAAGGTGAAGCTCCATGCCGATGTCACCGTGGAACTCGCCTTTGACGTGGTGTCGGAGAACCCGATCATCGAGGCGCCGGTGGCCGAGGCCGCCGCGCCGGCCGGGGCCGCCTACGCGCGCCGTCCGCGCCGCAGCGACGACAAGAAGCCCGAGGCGAGCAAGTAGGCAGGCCGCCGGGCTGGGCGGGTATTCCCGGACCCGTCCGCCGGCCGGCTCACGCCGTCGCGGGTCGGAGGCCGTCATCCGGCTTCCGACGAACGCACGGGCGTCGGTGCCGGTCTCAATCCCATGCCCCACGTCGCCCGTCCTTCGGTGAATATCCGGGAAAAACTTCCGAGTAACTCAGGGTTGCATTGGCCGGTGGCTGGCCGTCGCATGGTCGGTTTTACGCAGCATGGCTGAAGAACCTTCCAACTCCGCGGTCATCCGGCGGGCGCCGCCGACCGGTCTGGCCGGGGGCGCGGCGCGCACGATGCCGCATAGCGCGGAAGCAGAGGAGTACCTGCTCGGCTGCTGCCTGATCGATGGCGCCGAGTCGATCGCGCGCTGCCTGGAGGCCAAGCTTCCGCCCGATGCGTTTTATTCGGCCCCGAATCGGATCATCTACGAGAAGCTGTGCGAACTTTACCAAAAGAGTCCGCCGGTCGACGTGGCGGTCCTGGCCGAGGAGCTGAAGACCGCCCGCCAGCTCGATGCGGCCGGCGGATATGCCTACCTGTCGCAGCTCACCGGTCGCATACCGACGACCGCCCAGGCGGCCTATTTCATCGACAAGGTTCGCGAACTGCATCTGCTCCGCGAGCTGATCCGCGTATCGACGGCCACGGTGGAGGAATGCCTGGGTTTCCAGGGCGGGATCGAGCAATTCGTCGACCAGGTCGAACAGCGCGTCTTCAACGTGACCCAGGATCGGGTGGCCGACTCGGCCCGCGCCATGAAGGAGCCGACGCGCGAAGCGATGAACGTCATCCAAAAGATGATGATGAAGAAGGGCGAATTGACGGGCGTGCCCAGCGGATTCAAGGACCTCGATGTCCTCACCTGGGGATTCCAGCGCCAGGAAATGATCGTCCTCGCCGCGCGCCCCTCGATGGGCAAGACCTCGCTCGCGCTCAATTTCGTGGAGTCGGCCGCGCTGCCGAAACGGGGCGAGGGCGTCCCGGTGCTCGTGTTCTCACTGGAAATGAGCGCCTCCCAGCTGGCGCTGCGCATGCTTTGTTCGCGGGCGCGGGTGAATTTGAAGTTGCTGCGCGAGGGTCTGCTGTCGAAGAACGGCGACGACAACGGCCGGTTGGTTGAGGCCGCCGATGAATTTTCCAAGGCGCCCATCTACATCGATGATTCCAGTCATTTGTCCATCATGGAGTTACGGGCCAAGGCGCGGCGGGTGCACGCTCGGCGCAAGCTGGGGTTGATCGTCGTCGACTATCTGCAGTTGCTCAGTCCGACCGACTCCCAGGTGCCCCGCGAACAGCAGGTGGCCGAGGCGTCGCGCGGCTTAAAGGCTCTGGCGAAGGAACTTGATCTGCCCGTTATTGTATTAAGCCAACTCAACCGTTCCTCCGAAAAAGAAAACCGAAGCCCCAAATTGGCCGATCTACGCGAAAGTGGCTCGATTGAACAAGATTCTGACGTGGTGCTCATGCTGGCCCGGCCGAAAGAAGCCGACGAAAAGTTCCAGGTGGCGGCCGACTCGGCGGACTTAATCGTTGCCAAGCAACGGAACGGACCGGTAGGAGAATTGAAGCTTACCTTCCTTCGAGACATCACCCGCTTTGAAAACTATACCCAATAACCCCTTCCGGGGGGTGTTGACGCTGTTCATTTTTGTCTCGCTGCTCATTGCGGGTTCAACCCAAGGAAGGAGCCAAAACGCCACCGACGAGGCCCCCGGAGCCGGCTACAAGGTGGGCACGATCACGGTAAAATTCGTGGGCACGGCCAATGTGAACGAGCAGGTCGTTCGCGCCAACATGCAGCTGCATGAGGGCTCCGACTTGGACGACACCGTGCTGGATCGCGATATCCGCAATCTATACAAGACCGGTTTGTTCGAGTTTGTGCAGACCAAGTGGGAGAAGGTGGGCGACCGCGTCTTCAACCTGGTCGTCGAGGTGACCCCCAAGTTCCGGGTGCTGGCGGTCAAATTCATCGGCAACAAGAAGGTAAAGGCCCACAAGTTTCAGGATGAGGTCAAGAGCAAGGTGAACACCGCCTTGGACGAGCGCCAGGTGAAGGAGGATTCGGAGAAGATTCGCGAGTATTATCAAAAGGCGGGCTACAACCAGGCTTCGGTCACCTATCGGATCGATCGCGATCGTTCGACCGGGCTCGGTACGATCACCTTTGTCATCCGCGAAGGTAACAAAGTTAAAATCAGCGACATCCGTTTTGCGGGCAACGCCCACGTCAAAACCAAGACCCTGCGGGGCGTCATGGACACCAAGCGGTGGTGGATGTTTTCGTGGTTGACCGGTTCGGGCCGGTTCAAGGACGACCAATTCGAGGACGACCTCGACAAGTTGCGCGACTTTTATCGCGACCGGGGCTACCTGGACGTGGATATTTCGGAGGACAAGGTCCTGTTCGAATACCCGCGGGCCGATCGCCTGGTGCTCGTGATCCAGGTGGTGGAGGGCCGCCAGTACCACATCGGCCAGATAACATTTACCGGCAACAAAGTGCATTCGTCGGCCCTGCTGCACCGGGTGGCCCGGCAAAAGCCCGGAGCGGTGTTCTCGCCCTCGCGGCTCGACGCCGACATCGAACGGCTGAGCGATTTCTACGGGAAGGACGGCTATCTCTACACCGACGTGCGCCTGTCGCGCAGCCCGAATCTCGTCACCAACAATATCGACATCGAATATCGGGTCGATGAGGGCGACCGTTACAACGTCGAATCGATCGTCATCGAGGGCAACGTGAAGACCAAGAGCACCGTGATCATCCGCGAACTCGCGTTGGGGCCGGGGGACGTCTTCGACACGGTGCGGATGAAGATCAGCCAGCTGCGTTTGGAAAACACGCGATTTTTCGACGACGTTCAGCTGAAGAACCAGGCGACCAATATTCCCGGACGCGAGAATCTGCGCGTGGCCGTCAAGGAAGGCCGGACCGGCGCCCTGACCTTTGGTGCGGGCTACAGCTCCCTCGAACGGGCGACGGTGTTCGCGGAGATTTCCCAGTCGAATTTCGACCTGTTCAATCCGCATTCGTTCTTCCAGGGCGACGGGCAGAAGTTCCGCATCCGCCTGGAGATCGGTCAGCTGTCCAACGAAGCCATCATTTCGTTTG
>CAZWMF010000425.1:0-3980 GCA_964634535.1 uncultured Opitutaceae bacterium
GCCGTCGTTGGGCGCCGGGGTGAGATGAAGGACGGCGCACATCAAGTTGTAGATATGGATATTCTCGACCGGCCCGATGACCGCTCCGCCCGTTCGAAACGCGGGTCCGTCGGCGATCAGAATGCCGTGCATCGAACGAAACGCCGGATCGAATCCGTGGTCGCCCTTCTGGTCGTGCACCGCCGGAATCTTGGCGTTGTTGCGGGTCTGCATGTGCCAGCCCTCCTCGGGCACGATCCATACATCCGGAATTCGCGGATTGCCGGTCAAATGGAAGCGGGCGGGCAGGTACTGGCCGCCTGGGACGCGGATCCCGTCCGGCCGATTGTCCGTGAAATAGGCTTTGGCGTGCGGCAACCGGGCGAGCGCTCGGACGATGTCCAACGCCGTCCCCTTCAGGGGCCGCAATCCCATGGCGGGCGACTGGAAATCGACCGCCACCGTGCTCGGATCGAGATAGTCTTCGAGCACCATGACCCGCTGCGGGCTCACCGCCGTCATGCCGTGGTCGGAGACCACGATCAAATTGACCGGCAGACTTTCGGATTTCAGCCGGTCCATGAGCGCCCCCAGCCGACCGTCCAGCAGCTTGACCGCGGCGGCCAGTTCGGGCGAATCGGGACCGAATTTGTGCCCGGCGCTATTGGTTTCCTCGAGGTAAAAGGTGATGACCGAAGGACGCCGATCCGGCGGCAGGCGCAGCCAGCCCACCACGTCGTCGATGCGCTTCGCAAACGGAATGCGGTAGTAGTCCGCCGCATTGAAATGCTTGGCGAACGTCGGTCGAACCCCGCCGATCGCGGCCTCTGAGCCCACCCAATAATACGACGCGCTCTGGAGGCCCTCCTTTTCGGCCGTGACCCAAATCGGTTCGCCGCCCCACCACCGGTCGGCGGCCGTATCGGCCGGCAGGGTGTAGTGGAAGAACCGGCCCAGTCGCGGATCAAAGAACTCGTTGTTGATGATGCCGTGGTGAGCCGGATAGAGCCCCGTGACGATGGCATAGTGGTTGGGAAACGTGTTCGACGGGTAGACCGGGATGAGTTCGCTGGCCGAGACGCCCTCGGCCGCATATCGGCGCAAATGGGGCGTTTCCGCCGGATGGAGGGCGCAATAGTCCCAGCGGAATCCGTCCATCGAGATCAGCAGCACCGGAGCGGCGGTCGCCGCCAAGCGCCCGGAAGTTAGCGTCAAAAACAGGAGCGCCGTCGCGGCCAAACGGCCAACGGCGGTTGTCCTTGCGAAAACGGCAAGTTTGGATGGGCTGCGAGCGATCATCGATTAATCCTGACCCAGGCGAACCATGAATTCGGGTGAAGATCGGCGCCAGGCCGAGTTTTGCCCGTGCTTCCTCCAATCTCCTGGCCAGTCTGATCGGTATCAGACCTCCGCAATACCAAGATGGCCAGGGGAATATTATTTTTAGGCATCCGGCGAGCGAGCTCCGACGAATGATACCATCGTGAAACCTGCGTCCGCGCTGCTGCTCGTCGTCGCGAGCGGATGCGTCCTTACTGTTTTCGGGGTCCCCGAGGGGCCGGTGTCGTCCGACCCTGGGCCACCGACGGCTTCGTCGGTCGCGGTCAGCCCGCCCGGGGTCCCGCCTACCGGGGCCCCTCCGCCTGGCTTCGCCACATCGGCGGGTGTGCCCTCCGCGTCCCCTCCACCATCCGCCCTCGCGGGGCCGCTGCCACCGTCCGCTCAGACGATCTCGCCCGTGACCGGATTACCCGTCCCCAACGCTCCGCTCGAATCGAGCTACGATACGGCCGTAACCCGAATGCCGAACTTCGTCGTCGAGGGTCGCCAGGACGATCTCGTCGGGGTGGCCGATTCCGCGACGCAGGGCACCGTCGGCAGCGATGAATTGGCGGACCGGCCGCTCCTGCGCACCGGGGAAATCCTGGAAACCGTCCCCGGACTCATCATCACCCAACACGCCGGCGGCGGCAAAGCCAACCAGTACTTCACCCGCGGCTTCAACCTCGACCACGGCACGGATTTTGCGACGGATATCGACGGGATGCCGGTAAACCTACCTTCCCACGCCCACGGACAGGGCTACGCCGACTTGAACATCGTAATCCCCGAACTGATCGATCGGCTGGATTTCGAGAAAGGCCCCTATTACGCCGCCAACGGCGACTTTTCCACGGTGGGGGCGGCCCACTTAGTCTATGCCAATTCCCTGCCCACTGACATTCTCAAGGTCGAGGGCGGGACCGACGGCTACACCCGTATGGTCTTTGCCGGCTCGGCCCCGGTGGCCTCGGGCAATGTGCTCGAGGGTTTTGAGATCTACCACGAAAACGGACCCTGGGTCGTTCCGGACGACTACACGCGCTACAACGGCGTGCTCAAGTTTAGCCAGGGCAATGCCGCGCTCGGATCCAGCGTCATGCTGATGGCCTATCATGGGACTTGGAATTCGACCGACCAGGTATCGGCGAGCGCGGTGGCCGCGGGCCTCATCCCGCTTTATGGTTCGCAAAGTCCCACCGACGGCGGCCTTTCCCAGCGCTTCAGCCTCCAGGCCGAGTGGCACAGCCAGACCGCCGCTTCGGCCACTCAGATCATGGCCTATGCTTTCCACTACGACCTCGATCTGTTTTCCAATTTCACCTACTATCTCGTCTCGCCCGACGGCGACCAATTCGAGCAGCAGGACAACCGGAATGTCGCCGGTTTGAAGGTCGACCGGACCTACTCCGGCGAGCTTTTGGGCCATAAGATGCAGACCACGGTTGGCGGTCAGTTGCAGAATTCGTGGATCGATCTAGGCCTTTACCAGACGGTCGACCGCGTGCGGACCGACAAAGTCGACTACGACGGCAACCCTATTCCGGCCGCGACCAAGCGCGACACCGTGACCGAGACCTCCGGCGGGCTGTACGTCGACAACCGGGTCTGGTGGACCGATCAATTCCGCACCGAGTTCGGGCTGCGCGAAGACCTATTCAATGTCGATGTGCGCGATTTGGAACCGGTGGATTCCGGCGACCGGGCGGCCGCACTGGCGAGCCCCAAACTGAGTCTGGCCTACGATCCCTGGTCCCGGGTCGAGTTCTATCTGCAAGGTGGCTATGGCTTCCACAGCAACGACGCGCGGGCCGACACGGCCATGGTCAATCCCGACGGTTCGATGGTCGGCACCCATCTGCCCGTGCTCGTCCCGGCTCGCGGCGCGGAAATCGGCCTGCGCATCGCCGCGGTGAGCAAGCTGCAGAGCACGCTTTCCCTCTGGTACCTGCACAACGATTCCGAACTGTATTTCAACGGAATCGACGCCGACAGCGGCGAAACGACCGCCTCTCAGCAGTCGACCCGGCGCTACGGGATCGAATGGGCCAACTTTTACACGCCGATCCCCGAACTCACCTTCGACCTCGATTACGCCGATTCCTGGGCCCATTTCAATTCGCCCACCACCGCGGCCGAAGACCTCACGCCCGGCGGCACGCTCGTGGATGAGGCGATCCGCCAAACCTTTTCTGGCGGCGTGACGGTGAGCCCCAAGAGCGGCTGGGAAGCAACCCTGCGCCTGCGCTATTTTGGCCCGCGCCCCCTTGTGTCCGACGGAAGCGAAACCTCGGCCTCCACCCTGATCGTCAATTTGGGGCTGGGCTACCGGATCAACCGAACCTGGCGAGTGACCGGCGAGGTCCTCAACCTGCTCGACCGCCGCGACCACGACATCGACTACTATTATGAGTCGCGCAATTCGCCGGCGGCCAACGCGTCCGCGCTCGCCGAGGATCACTTTCACCCGGTCGAGCCGATCGAATTTCGGCTGGGCGTGGCGGTCAAGCTGTGACGGACCGGCTCCCGTCCGGCGATGAATCTCCAGAGTACGGGCCGAAATCCGTCCGAATCCGAGGAGATCTCCGACCGGTCTGCGACGGAAGTACGCTTGGGAATGATTGCCAACCTGGTTCGGCCGCTGCCGGGCCGAGAGCCGTCCGATCGCTGCGTTGGCCGCT
>CAZWMF010000426.1:0-3976 GCA_964634535.1 uncultured Opitutaceae bacterium
CCTGTTCGCGCATGGTCCGCCGGAGTTCCACCTTGTCTCCGGCGTAGAACATCAGGAATCCGCCGCCGCCGGCGCCGATCAGTTTGCCGCCCAGAGCGCCGTTGGCCATGGCCAGGTCGTACCAGGTGTTGATGCGGTCGTTACTCATCCCGGCGGAACGCGCTTTCTTGCGCTGCCAGTGCACGTCCATCAAGCGGGCGAACTCCTCCAATTGACCACTCTCCAGCGCCTCCAGCGACCGCAGGCCGAGTTCCTTCGTGAAATGAAGGTTGTCGAGCATCGCCGGGTCGCTCTGCTTCGAGCGGTCGTTCTGGTCCTTGAGAATCGAGGAAGCGCTCCGCGAATACCCCGTAAAAAAAAGCAGAAGATTATCCTCCAAATTGAACAGCGTCTCCTCGGAAATCTGGCAGGGCCGGTATTCGACCCGGCCGTCCTTATGGAACGTGAAGGCGGTGATGCCGCCGACCGCCGCGATATACTGGTCTTGTTTGCCAATCGGTTCGCCCAGACGGTCGAGTTCGATCTCACAGGCTTGTTCCGCCAGTTGCGCCGGCGAAACCAAATTCTTCTTAAACGTGTGCAGCGCCTTGAGCAACGCGGTCGTGAAACTGCCCGATGAGCCCAATCCCGTCCCCCCGGGGATGTCGGCCATGGACGCGAGCTCGATGTGCGGTTCGGTTACCCCGGTCAGCTTCAGGGCCTCCCGCACGATGGGATGTTCGATGTCTTCGACCCGGAGCGCCCGTTCCATCTTGGAATACTTGACGATGATCTCCTCCTGGAACGTGCGGTGCTTGGTGATGTAAACATACTTGTCGATCGCCGCAGCCACCAGAAATCCGCCGAACTCCCGATAATAGGACGGCAGGTCGGTGCCACCGCCGCCGAGGGAGACCCGCAAAGGGGAGCGCGTGATGATCATGGTAAAACCCCGAACTTCCGGCGGGGAAAGCCGCTCTGCCGGTAGACTTCCTCGACGATCTCCAGCGTGCGGGTGCCTTCGCGCAATCCCGGCGTGGGTTCCCGGCCCACACGAATATCCTCGACGAAGGCCTGCAACTCGCGGGTCCAGGATTCGTCGCCGCGGGGGTACTCCCAAACTGTCGTGTCGGGCGGGCCCATTTCCGGAAGCATACGGTAAAATGCGCAGCGTTCGAGACCATAGCTGCCGCCGAGTCCATCGATCGCGATCTTGCCGTTCCGGCCGGTGATTTCGAAAGAGAACAGATTCTTCCACTCCGTGCAGCTCGCGTGCAACCAGGCGGTTTGCCCCGCCGCGGTCCGCAGACTGAGGAACGCGTTATCATCCACCTTCATGTCCCAAAAGTACGTGGCCGCGTGGCCTTGAACCTGCGCAAACTCTCCCAAAAACCATCCGGCCAAATCGATCAGGTGAACGCCCTGATCAATCAGTTCACCGCCGCCCGATAATTCGGGATTGGCCCGCCATTCGCGATCGTAGCCGGGGCGCCCACCGTGGCCGTAGTGTCCCCGCAGGAACAACAAGGGACCGATGGCTTCGGTATCGACGAGTTCCCGGGCTTTGAGGAGGGCGGGGTGGTATCGGTGGTTGTAGCTTACGCGCACCCGCGCGCCGGTTCGGGCGGCAGCTGCTTGCACGACCCGCAGTTCGGCGGCCGACCGAGCGCCGGGCTTTTCCACGAGCACGTGTTTGCCGGCGGCCGCCGCCGCCGCCGCGATCGGCACCAATTCGGCATTTACCGTGGACACCAGGATTACCTGGACGGCGGGATCCTTGAGGGCCTGCTCAAATGAGCGGATCGCTTGGCAACCCCCCGCGAGTGCCGCCACCTCGCGAGCCCGCGTTTCGTCCAGGTCGCAGGCATAGCGTAGCGAAGCCTCCGGAATCGATCGGAGGGCCGCCGCCCGCTTGCGCCCAATCAGCCCACAGCCGATTTGGGCAAATTGGAGTTGCGAAGAGTGCGTTGCCATCATTCCCATTTGAGACGCATGCGCCAGCGAATCATCCCAAGTCGGGAGACACTTATCCGCCTTTTCAAGTCTCTTGCAGTTGGCGTTGCCACTTTTCTCGTCCAGTTGAGCGTGTTGTGGCTTCTCACCAGATTCCTGAGGCCGATGACGGCATTTTCATGGGCGTACGGAGTCGGCGTGGCGACTCACTACACGTTGAATCGCTTTTGGGCCTTGCGCAGCGCCCGCCGCGATTCCGGCCGACAATTCCTGGAGTATGCCGGCGCGGTCATGATCGGCTATCTGATCCAGAACCTGACGTTTCGCGTATGCCTCAACGTCGTCGGAATGGGCATCCTGTGGTCCCAAGTATTTGCGGTCCCTCCGTCCACCCTCGTGGTATTCCTCATCATGCATTACCACGTTTTCCGGCGCCACGCCTAAGTTCAAAACGATCTACCCCGATCGCCGGGACCAATGCGCCGAAGCGTGTAGATATCCGTCGACGCGAGATCGTCGCGGTGGCCCGTTAGCCGCTCCCAGGGGTCCCAGGGCGCGCTGAGCAGTCGCCCGGAAATGCCGTCGCTGGCGGGCGACAACAACCATTCCACCAAGTCGAGCGCCTTGGCGACCGAAGCGCCGCCGGTTTCCTTCTGCTGGATGGCCGAGTGGTACTCGGCCGCCCCGACCACCCCGGGTCCCCGGGCGATGACCTCGTCGGTGAGCCGGGTATTGATTGCCCCCGGCGCCACGGCGTTGATGTCGAGGGGGCGTCCCTTTTCTTCCTCGGCGATGGTTTCCACCAAACGGACGATCCCGGTCTTGGCCACACCATAAGCCGAGAAATTGGCCCGCGGCTTGGTGGCGCCCCCTCCGGACAAACACACGATTTTCGCCCGCCGCGGCGCTCGCTCGAGCAGGGTATGAAAGGCTCTCAGGGTATGGAATGTTCCAAGCAAGTTGGCTCGAATCGTCGCATCCCAACCGCCAGGCTCGGCGGTGAGCGTCCGCCCGATTTCACCCTGGAGCCCGGCGCAGGCGACCAACCCATCGAGGTGGGACCAAGCTGCGGCGACCGCCGCGGCTGCCTGGACAACGTCGTCCCATCGGCTGATGTCGCAAGGGTTCGCCCGGAAAACCTTAGCATTCCTGGCCTGGAACTCTGCCTGGTCCGACCGGGCAATCCCCCAGACCTGATGCCCGGACTCGATCAGGCGCTCGACGAGGGCTCGGCCGATTCCCGACGAAGATCCGGTAACCAGGAGATTCATGCCGTCGTGACGGTCATTGGCGCTTCTCGTATACCCACCGATTGGCTTCGATCCACGTCAGCGTCCGGCGAATTCCCTCGGCAATGGTGAGCTTCGGCTTCCAACCGGTCGCTTGCACCTTCTTGGTATCCAGAAAGATGAATGGATTGTCGCCAATCCAACCGCGATTGCCCCCGCCATAAGTAAGAGTCGGCTTGAGACCCAACGAATCGCAAATCAACCGAACGCTGTCGTTGACCTGCACGAATTCCGGAGTCCCCAGGTTGTAGATTTGCACGTGGTGGGGCGCCGTTCGGGCGGTGCCGAGCCGCATAACGTGCAGGATGGCGTCCACGCAGTCCTGAACGTAAAGGTAGCTTTTCCGCTGCGTGCCGTCGCCGAGGATGTGCAAACGGTCTGGGTGTTCCAAAAGCTGGCGGTAAAAGTCGAAAACGTGGCCGTGGGTGTAACGCTCGCCTAGGATCGAAACGAAGCGGAAAATATAGGCCTCAAGCCCAAAGCCCTCCCCATACGCCGCGATCATACCTTCGCCGGCCAATTTCGACGCCCCATAGAGGGAAGTCTGTACGGGAAACGGCGCGTCTTCCGGCGTGGGAATGACCGCCGTTTCGCCGTAGACCGATCCCGTGGAAGCGAAGGCCAGGCATTTGATGCCGTTGGCGCGGGCGGCTTCCAGCACGTGAAAGGTTGCAACCGTGTTTTGCTCGAGATCTTTTCGCGGGTGGTCCGTGCCGAACCGGACGTCGGCGTTGGCTGCCAGGTGAAATACCGTG
>CAZWMF010000427.1:0-3968 GCA_964634535.1 uncultured Opitutaceae bacterium
CGGCGGTGCGCGCGCCGATCGCCGACCAGCAGATCAAGTCGGCGATGTATTGCGGGGTGATCGGATCGAGCAATTCCGTGGCGGTCGGCAGACCCAGATCCAGAACCGTGCGCAGAAATGATCGGGCCAGACGCAGGCCCTCGGCGATATCGTGGGAGCCGTCGAGGTGGGGATCCATGATCAAACCCTTCCACCCTACCGTCGTCCGGGGTTTCTCAAAGTAGACCCGCATGACGATGCAGATGCGGTCGGACACCTCTCGGGACAGGCGGGCCAACCGCTGGGCGTAGTCCTGGCCGGCCTTCAGATCGTGGATCGAGCAGGGCCCCACGATCAACAGGAAGCGGCGGTCGTTGCCGAAGATGATCCGATGGATGTCGCTGCGGGCCCGGGTGACGAATTCGGCCTGGGCATCGGATTTCGGCAATTCAGCCAACAGGGCCGCCGGGGAGGGCAATGGCCGCGTTTCGAGGACGTGGATGTCGGAAGTTTGATGCACGGATGCGGGGAAAGACGGTCAGTATCTCCCGTCGAGGGTCGTCTTGCCGAGGCGAAAGTGGCTCGCCCAAACTTGGGGACGATTCGGGTATCGCGCCGGGCAAAAAAAGTGGCGGGCCGCTTACCCCTAAGCGGCCCGCCTTTGCTTTCTTAGTTACCCCAAAACTCCCGCTATGCGGGAGAAGTGGAAAATTGAACTGCTGCTAGGTGTATGGCCTTTTCCCGGTCCGTCAATCGGATTGTTGGCCAATTCCTGGAATTGTAATTCAAGGTTTTCAGGTGTAAATGGTTATAAACATGAACATTCTTG
The DNA here is from genome assembly GCA_964634535.1 of uncultured Opitutaceae bacterium. GTDB lineage: Bacteria > Verrucomicrobiota > Verrucomicrobiia > Opitutales > Opitutaceae > Palsa-1447. The sequence goes on from CAZWMF010000427.1 coordinate 809, forward strand.
GAAAATGCCGCTTTTTCCCCGCCCGATTGACCGCCTGGCTGCGGGTGAGCGGCGAGGATGCTCCCGGGTTTCTGCAAGGGCAATTCAGCCAGGATATTAGGGGCCTAATCATCGGCGCGGCCGCCTACGGACTTTGGCTGAATCCCAAGGGCCGGATCATCGCCGACAGCTTTGTCGCGGTCGCCCGCGAGCCCGGTGCGTTTTGGGTGGGAAGCCTGGCGTCGCCCGCCGAGGTGATTCGTCGCCGGTTGGAAGACTATATCGTGGCCGACGACGTCGCGGTGGAAGACCAGACCGCGCTCTGGAGCGCGATCCACTTGGCCGGGGAGGGGGTGGAGTTTCCGCTGCGCGCGATCGCCTTCCCGGATTCGCTGGTCTTCGCCGATCGGCGCTGGGCCGAGGACCACGCGGTATGGGTGGTCCCGGCTGTGCGGACCGGGGAGGCGATTGCGGCGCTGAATTGGGCGACCGCCGTGCCGGCCGAGGCGTGGGAACGCGAACGCATTGAGGCGGCGATACCCGCCGTGCCCGCGGACGCCGGTCTCACGGACTTTCCCCAGGAAGTTGGACTGGCCGACACGGCCGTATCTTTTGGCAAGGGCTGCTTCGTCGGCCAGGAGGTCATGGCGAGAATCAAGACGCGGGGGCGTGTCCGCCGACGGCTCCGGCGGGTGCGGGGGGCCGGGACCGTGCCGGCGCCGGCCATCTCCCTGTGGCTGGGCGAGCGCACGGTGGGCGATGTGCGCTCGGCCGCCGCTGCGGCCACGGCGGGCCGGTGGATCGCCCTGGCCGTCTTGTCCGCTGACTTGCCGGAGGCCACGGCGCTCGCCCTCGGTCCCGGCCAGCCGCCCGTCGCGGAAATATTTTGATTTTGTTGACCGGATTTCCGCCGCTGCCTTGCTTGTCGGCCTGTTCGATGAACAAGGCCGAACTCACGGAAGCGGTGCAAGGGGCCCTCGGCGGCGGGGCCTCCCTGGCCGCCGCGGAACGCGCCCTCGACGCGGTGCTCGAGTCGGTCAAGGCCGGCCTGCGCCGCGACCAGGAAGTCCAAATCGTGGGCTTTGGCACCTTCGAGGTCGCCGCGCGCACCGCGCGGCGCGGATTCAATCCGCACACCCGCCGACCGATGAAAATCCCGGCGATCAGAACCGTTCGCTTTCGGCCGGGCACCGGGTTGCGCAATGGGGTCTGAGCTTCTGGGCGATCCGCCGGCAATAGTTACCTTCACCGATGCACACCCTCCTGACGGAAAAATTTCGCGCCCACTTTGGCCGCGCCCCTGAAATCGTGACCCGGGCGCCGGGCCGCATCGAATTCATCGGCAATCATACCGACTACAACGGAGGCACCGTCTTGGGGGCGGCGATCGACCGGTCGGTCTGGATCGGCCTGGCGCGCCGCTCCGACGCGACCTGGCGCTTCGCGAGCGACGGGCACGGACGGATCGTCGAGCGATCGGTCGGGGATTTGACGCGGGCGGCCGCGGGCGAACTCTGGCTCAATTATCCGCTGGGCGTACTCGCCGCGATCAAGGAGTTCGGGCTGGCCATGCCCGCCGGTTTCGACCTGTTGGCCGTGGCCGACCTGCCGGTCGGCGCCGGCTTGAGCAGCAGCGCGGCGATCGAACTGGCCTCGGCCTTGGCGTTCGCCGAGGCCGCCGGCCTGTCGCTGCCGACCGAGACCCTCGTGCGGATCGGCCGCCACGCGGAGAATCACTTCGTCGGCGTGCCGTGTGGCATACTCGACCAGGGCGTGTCCGGTTACGGCCGGAAGGGCCAGCTGGTGTACATCGATTGCCGGGGGCCGTCCTTTTCCACGGTGCCGATGCCGGCGGACGCGCATTTCTGGGTGTTCAACACCCATACCAAGCACGCGCTGGTGGACGGGCTGTACGCCGAGCGCAACCGCGAATGCCGCGAGGCGGCCCGCGTGCTCGGCGTGAGCCTGCTCGCCGATATTGCCCCGGCCGATTTTGCGGCGCGCGCCGGTGTGCTGCCGGAGGCCACGGCGCGGCGCGCCCGCCATGTGGTCGAGGAGATCGCCCGGGTGGCCGCCACGGTGGCCGCGCTCCAGAGCAACGATCTGCCCGCCGTGGGCCGACTCTTGACCGCGTCCCACCGCAGTTCCCAAATGCTCTTCGAAAACAGCACCCGGGAGCTCGATTTTCTCGTCGACACCCTGACCGCGCTGCCGGACGTCTATGGCGCCCGCTTGACGGGCGGCGGTTTCGGCGGCGCCGTGATGGCCCTGACCCGGGATGGTTTTGGCGCGGCCGACGCGGCGGCGGTGGCGCAGACTTATCAGAAGCGTTTTGGGACCGCGCCGGACGTGCTGCACATGCAAACCGGCAACGGGGCGGAGCGGATTGCCGTCTGACCCGAACGCGGTGCTCATCGCGGGCGGCCGGGCCGGATGGGCGGCCGTCCGGGCATACCGGTCTCGTCGGCGTATCCGCGCGCCGCGATAGGGAAGGGCAAGCGGCGTGAGCTCCGCGGGCACGGCCTGCCGCCGAACCGGCTCACCTTGGTCAAAACGCGGCGGCGATCTGGGCGAACCACGCGTCCACGAATCCGCGCAGAAACAGGAAATAGAGCGCCCCCGCAGTCGCGAGCATCGGTCCGAAGGGCACCTGCGAGCCCAATCCGACGGTTTGGCCCCGGCGGACCATCCGGACGAGCAGGAGCCACACCGCGCCGACCAGCGAACCGCCAAAGACCGCGAACACGGCGCCGTGCCAGCCGCAAAACGCGCCAATCGCCCCGACAAACACGACGTCGCCCATGCCCATGACTTCCTTTTTGAGCAGAGCTTCGCCGACGACGGCGATCCACAGGACGAGCCCGGAACCGACCAGCAGGCCCTGCAGGGACGCGACCGCCGAGCGCAGGCTGTCCAAGATGAAAACGTCGCCCGGCTCAACGTGCAGGGCCGGCACCAGGGCGGAAAACCCGAGTCCGGCGATGCCCAGGCCGACCGTGAGCGCCTCGGGGATCACGAGGTGGTCGAGATCGATGAAAGTGGCCGCGATGAGGGCGCTGATGAACCCGGCGCCGCAGACGGCCACCGCCGGGGTCAATCGCATCCAGCAGGCGAGGAATGCGGCCGCGGTAAGCGTTTCGATGCACGGGTAGCGCCCCGCGATCGGCCGCCCGCAGCGCAT
>CAZWMF010000428.1:0-2639 GCA_964634535.1 uncultured Opitutaceae bacterium
TACTGCTCAGGGCCGTTGACCTGCTTTTGGGCCTCGGCCGGCGGCCGGGCCCTGTCAGAGGTGAGGGCCAGGACGGGAACTTGACGCGCCGCTGGGGGCATGGTGTAATTGCACGTATGAGTGGTAGTGGCGCTCATTTGAGCGCAACAGTGGCCGAGCATGAGGGCGTGGTCGAGCGCCTGGCCCGTGACCACGAAGTCATCAATGAACTACTGGGCCGTATGGACCTCGGAGCCACGTCCGCCGAACTGGCCACGGAGTTGATGTAATAGGTGGGTTGCCCGGGCGAGGCTTTCCAAACCACCGGGCTTCCAGCGGCCGCCGCTGGGGCGGCTGATGGCGCGGCGGTTCCGCAGCCGCCGAGTCCGATCGCCAGCACTCCCGATAGGATCAATCCGAGTCCAGTTTTCATCATGAAGTTTATCACCAAAGCCATCCATGGCAGGCAATGGCTTCCCGCTCATCGACCTTCGAGACACGCTTGTAATTAACGGGATTGATATTGCGACACCGAAATGGCTCCCGGCCAGGCGACGCCGTCCATGAAAACAATCCTCCCAAGACCGGTCGGGGGCCCATCTCTTGGTTCTGATCGGACTTTCGGAGAATTCATAATCCGAAGTCCAGCCGGGTTCTTCTCCCGACGATCGGAAGGGGCCGCCGGCCGACGCCAAGCCGGTCATTCCGACCGGCAGGGCCGAAGTTCAGGTCGCGCGGGCGGACGCGGGTCGCTTCCGCCGGCGGGTGGCAACCGAACCGCGGAGCGATGCGGCGGGTGCGGCCCCGGTCTTGAGGCGCGCCTTCTTGCCGCGGACCGCCGCTTTGACGGCGGTCAGGAACGTGGTGACATCGGCGAACCCGATACGTTCATGCAGTTTCGCCAGCTCGTGGCGCAACTCAGTTTTGAAATCGCGTTCGAGCTGCGCGACTTCGTCGCGCACCACGGCGAGTTCGGCCAGAATGGGGCTGAGCTTGGGCATCGGGGGGAGGTCGCCGACGATCAGTAACTCAGGCGGTCGGATTCCGGTTCGCCCGCCCCCACCTTGACGACGGCATGTTCGGCCGTGCCTTGGATGTCGGCCTTGGTCACGGTGACAAAGACCGTCGAAATCTCATAACTGATGTGGTCGATCTTCGCGGTGGGAATCAGGACTTCCTTGCCTGAATACCAGCGGCCGGCCTCGACCGTCAGGTCGCGAATGGTCCAACTTTTCTCGTCGATCAAAAAGCCGCTCACCCGTCCGATGATGCCTTCGTCGGTTTGGATGTGGTAGCCGGTCACTGCCTGGGTGCTTTGGAGATGACAGTCGGCGGCGGCGGGCTTCGCATCGGCCTGGATCTGCTCCATGGCAGGCGGCATGGCCATGGGATAGCCTCCGAGGCCGCAGACCGCTCCATCGCTCCAATAGGCCGGCCAGCCGTAATGGCGGTGGTATTCGATCTCAAAGTGGCGGGATACGGGCTTGTGCAGGTCGATCGAGGGGCTGTCCTCAATCTGCTTCTTGCGCAGCGTGACCGGCAAAGTCCCGTTTTCGACATGCAGCCGGACAAACGCATGAGGGGAAAGGAGAACCAACCGGCCCGACAGCCAGGAACCGGTGTCGGCGATCACGTATCGAATCGCCCAGGTCTTGTCGTCAAAATAGAAGTCCTTGATCCGGCCGATGTCGCCGTCCAGCGCCGCGAGTTTCGTGCCGTAGAGTCCTTTGGAGTTATGTAGCATGGTTCGGATTGATTGGGTGTTTTGTCGGAGGCTCGGGAACGAGGCCGTCCGGATCGGTTCAACGGCGGACGTTAGTCGCAATCGATGGCCGGGGCTATGGGGTGTAACCCCAGTGGAGGGGGGCGAGGGCGCGCTTGCGTCGGGCAATGCACAACTCTTGGCGGTTGTATTTGCACAATACAACCGATGAGGCCCTGAGCCCGGGCGGGACCTCCGAGCGGTCCGCCCACCTTGCGCCTAATCGGCCGGCCAAAGCCCGGATCGGATCGACGGGGGGGCCGGCGGGCGGGTTGACGGCGGCCGAGAGTTTATCCAAGGTCGGTGGGCCGGTCCCGTCGGCCCCGCGTTCCCGTCGCGCAATCAAATCCCGGAGAGCACTATGACCATCATCCACGCCCTTTGGCTGCCGATCCTGCTATCGTCCGCTTTCGTTTTTATCGCCAGTTGCATAATTCACATGGCGCTGCCCGGGTGGCACAAGAGCGACTATGCCAAAATGCCCCGGGAAGGCGAGGTGTTGGACGCCTTGCGTCCCTTCGCGATTCCGCCGGGCGACTACTTCGTTCCGCTTTGTTCGGGCCAGTCGGAATATCACTCGCCAGAGTTTAGCAAGAAATTGAAAGAAGGGCCCGTCCTCGTGCTCACGGTGCTGCCAAACGGCCCGACGAGTCTGGCCCGGTGCCTCGCCCTCTGGTTTCTCTATCTGGTCGTCGTCAGCCTCTTTTCCGCCTACGTCGCCGGCCACGCGTTGCGGGTGGGAGCCGACTACCGGAGCGTATTTCGATTTGCCGGCGTGACGGCATTCCTGGGCTACGCCGCCGCGCTCTGGCAGATGTCGATCTGGTATCGTCGGTCCTGGCAAACGACGATCAAGGCCACGGTCGACGCATTGATATATGCCGGATTGACCGCCGGA
>CAZWMF010000428.1:2649-3965 GCA_964634535.1 uncultured Opitutaceae bacterium
AGGCCCGATTTGGATTACAGCGTTCGGGGCCGACCGCGTGAGGTCAATTGTCCGTGCGATCGTGCGGCCATCCGCCACCGTGATGGTCACCGCGTAACGGCCGAAGAAGCCCCGAAAACCCACCCGGCCGGCGGTGTTGTCCGCCGACGAACCCCGCGTGGTCCACTCCTCGCTCAGCAAATGGCCGATCCGGATTCCGGCGGCGTTCAGAGTGTTGTCGGCATCCATCAGCGCGGCGTCGGGCCCCATCCAATGCGTCTTGGCGCCGAATCCCCAGAGCACGATTGCCTGGACCGCCTCGTGGCTGAAGCCGAGGCGAAACAGCCGGTCGAGATCTTCGCCGCGCCGGACCGGATCCGGCGTCCGCGCGCTGACCTCGGTGATATGGATCGGCAGCCGGGTCGCGGCATACAGCCGGTCAAGCGCGGCCAGAAACATTTCCGGAGTGAGCGCGCCACTCAGGCGCAGTTCGGGGCGATCGGCCGAACCCGGCGACGCCGGGAGCGGCGGGCCGAGCCGGTCGCTGTCGTGCGCCTGAAGGCCGATGCCGCCCACCGGCGCGCCGGCCGCCTGCAGTCCACGGACGAGCGCGATCAAGCGCTCGGTCTTCGCCGGATCGCCGAAAATCCCGTATTCATTGACGAACAACTGGGCCTGCGGATCCAGCCGCGCGGTTTCCCGGAACATCCAGGGGACGATATCGGGGCCGAGACGTTCGCGAAAAAACGCCCCGTCCAACATTTCATTATTTACGTCCCAGCTGACCACGCGACCTCGGTACCGGGAGACGATGCTCGCCAGTCGATGCTCCACGGCTGAGCGCAGCTGCGTCCGATCGAGGGCATGGAGCCAGGGCATCGCGTATTTCGGCTTGGCCCAGAAGATGTTGTGCCCGCGCATCGCCAGGCCATTTTGCTCGGCAAAAGCCAGTAGCGCATCGGCTTGCGTATAGTCCTCCCGACCGCGCTGGGCCTCGTTGTCGTACCACTTCATCTCGTTTTCGCAGACGAGCCCGCTGAAATGGTCCAGGATGAATTGGCGGTAGTGCCGGCCGTCCTCGCCCGGATCGGCAAACGGCGCGTAGGCGATCGCCATTCCGAACAGAAAGGCATGCCGCGTTAGCCGGTAATCCACCCGAGCCCCCGGGATTGGCGACCCCGCCGCATCCCTCAATTCGACGGTGAAGTCGCCCTTGCGCAGTCGCTCGATCCGCGCGTCAGCGTCGCTGCGCCAATCGGCGGTGGCAACAGCGGGAACGAGAAGACACCAGCATAAGAAAACCAGGCGGCGCGTCATGGTTCGGGGTGGGGCAGGGG
>CAZWMF010000429.1:0-3961 GCA_964634535.1 uncultured Opitutaceae bacterium
ATCCGGGCAGGCGTCGGAACAGGGGAATCATCGGCGGCGTGATCACGAGCGCTTCGCCGGTGGTCGTCACCTCCCGGAGCGACGGCGGGGGCGGCGCCGCGTCCGCCGCGTCGGCGGCGAGCCGCTGCAGCACGACCACGGGCAGGTTGACCTTCGCGATCTGCTCGCGCGCCACATAGGCGGCCAGGGCCGCGGGGTCCCGCCGGATTTCATCCGAAGCGACATGCAGTTCGCCCCCCGCGCCCAGGACCGAAAACAGCTCGTGAAAACTTGCGTCGAAACTGAGCGAGGCGAACAAAAGTCCGCGCACTCCGGTCAGCATGGTCTCCCAATGCCAGCACAGCAGGTTCGTCAGCGCGGCATGGGTGAGCGCCACGCCCTTCGGTCGGCCGGTCGACCCGCTCGTATAGATGAGATACAGCAGATTGTCCCCCCGCGCCCCGCACGGCGGACGCTCGGGCGATTCCCGCTCGAGCGGGGTCGCGTCGGCGTCCAAATCCAGCCGGGCGGCGCCGGCCGGCGCCAGCCCGACGCCGCGCGTCTCCGCGTGCACCACGACGACGCTCGCGCCCGCATCCGCCAGCATGTATTCCAGCCGCTCGGCCGGGTAGCCGGGATCGAGCGGCAAATAGCAGCCGCCGGCCTTCAGGACGCCGAGCACGCCCACGACCATGTCCAGCGTCCGGTCGAGGCAGAGGCCGACGATGCTTTCCGGGCCGACCCCCAGGCGCTGGAGGTGCCGGGCCAGTCGATTGGCGCGAGCCTCCAACGCGGCATAGGTCAGCCGCTCGCCGGCGTCGACCACGGCCAAGTCGGCCGGGCGGCGGTCGGCGTGCGCCTCGAACCGACGGTGGGCGAGCGGCTCGTCGGCGTAGGTCCGATCGGTGGCGTTGAACTCCACCAGCACCTGCCGGCGTTCGGCGGCGCTCAGCATGGCCAAATCGAGCAGCGGCCGGCCGGGCTCCGCCGCGGCGGCCGCCGCCAGATTCCCGAAATGCCCGGCCATGCGGGCGGCCGACTCGGGCGAAAACAGTCCGCGGCGGTACTCGATCCAGCATTCCCAGCCGCCGTCCGCTCCATCGAGCGCGGTCAGGGTGAGATCGAACTTGGCCGCCGGAATCTCGGTCGGCAGGTAGCTGGCCTGCAGGCCCGACAGCCGCGGATCCGGGCGCCGCTCCTGCACTACGAACAGGGCGTCAAACCAGGGATTGCGGTCGAGTTCGCGCGGCGGCTGGAGGGCCTCGACCAGCAGTTCGAAGGGGGCGTCCTGATGGGCGTACGCTTCCACGCAGGCGGCGCGCACCACGCGCAACCACCCGCGGAAATCCGGCTCGCCCTCGAAGGCGGCGCGCACGACCAGGGTGTTCGTGAAAAACCCGATCAGTCCGGCGGTCTCGGGCCGGCTGCGCCCGGCCACGGGCGTGCCCACCGCCAGATCGCGCTGGCCGGTGCTGCGGTGCAACTGCGCCAGGAACACGGCCAGGAGCGCCATGAACACGGTCGCGCCCTCCTCCCGGGCCACCCGCTCCAAACCGGCGCGCACGCCGGCCGGCACGGCAAACCGGTGGGTGCCCGCCTCGGCGGAGGTTTTGGCCTCCCGCGGAAAATCCACGGGCAGTTCGAGCGGCGCCAAGTCCGCGAGCCGGCGGCGCCACCACTCGATCTGCGCGCGGCAGGCGGCGCTTTCGCCCCATGCCCGCTGCCAGACGGCGAAGTCCGCATACTGAACGCGTAGGTCGGGCAATCCGGCCGGCCGGCCGGTCCGCTCGGCCTCGTAGAATGCGGCCATTTCCGCCGCGAGGATGCCGAGCGACCACTGGTCGGCCACGCAGTGGTGCATGGTGAGGGCGAGCACGTGGTCGTCCGGGGCGAGCCGAAGGAGGCGGGCGCGCAGAAGCGGTCCGTGCGCCAGATCGAAGGGCGCCGCCGCCTCGGCGGCCAGCCAGGTCGCGAGGGCCGCGGGCGCGCCCGCGTCCGCCCGGCCGGTCCAATCCTCCTCGGTCCAGCCGAGTTCGGCCGAAGCGCCCGGCCGCTGCACCGGTCCATCCGCGGTCGACGCAAAAACGGTGCCGAGCACGGCATGCCGGCGAACGAGCGACTCCAGGGCGCGGCGCAGCGCCCCGGCGTCCAACGGTCCCGCCAGGCGCAGCGCCCCGGGCACGTTGTAGGCGGCGCCGCCCGGATCAAACTGCTCGAGAAACCACAGCCGCTGCTGGGCGAACGACAAGGCGGCCGGCGCCGCCGGGTCCGGCCGCCGGGTCGGCCCGGCCGCGTCCGCCGAGGCCAGGCCCTCCTCGGCCAGCAGCCGTTCGAACAACGCGCGGCGCTCGGCTTCGGCCGCCTCGAGCGTGCCCCGATCCGCCGCGCTCACAGCTCGATTTCCTCCACGGGGCCGGCGGCCGGTCCGGCGTACGCGAGCGCGGCCAGCTTCACCCGCGGCAAGAGCGATGCGGCCAGGCTCGCGACGGTCGGCCCCCGGAGCAACTCGACAAAGGGCACGTCGATGCCCGCCTGGCGCTGGAGCCGGTTTTTGATTTCGACGGTGACGAGCGAGTCGAGGCCCAATTCGGTCAGGGGGATATCCCCCGGGACCGCCTCGGGCGCCAGGCGGAGCACGCCGCCCACCAGGCGGCGCAACTCCTCGGCCAGGATCGCCCCGTGTTCCTCCGGCGCGGCGGCGGCCAGCCGCTTGGCGATTCGCCCCTCGTCCCGATCGGGGCCGGCCGCGCCCAGGGCGCGCGCGGCCACTTCGGCGAGGATGGGGGAAAGCCGCGCCTGCGGATCGGCCGCAAAGAAGCGCGGCGCGTCCAGCGGCATCGCCCCGATCTGCGGCCGGCCGGAGGCGAGCGCGCGCGCGAGCACGGCGAGACCGTCGGCCGGGCGGAACCGGCCGATGCCGAGCGCCTCGAGCCGCTGGTGGGCGCGCATCCCGTAGTCGGTCGTGGCGAAGCCGAGCTCGCTCCACGGGCCCCAGTTGAGCGCCAGGGCGCGCCCGCCGGCCGCCCGCTGGCGCCGCGCCTGGGCGTCGAGCCAGGCGTTGGCCGCGGCGTAGTTGCCCTGGCCGGCCGCCGGCAGCCAGGCCGAAAACGCCGAAAAATAGATCCAATGGCCGACCGGATCGCCGGCGAGGGCGCTTTCCAGCGCCTGGGCGCCGGCCACCTTCGGGCGCCACACGGCTTCGAGGCCCGCGGCGTCCAAATCGGCGAGCGGGGCGTCGCGCCAGGCGCCCGCCGCGTGGATCACTCCGCCGATGGGCGCGCCACCGGCCGCCTTCCAAGCGCGCACGGCGCGGGCCAGGGCCTCCGCGTCGCCGCAATCGACCGCCGCGGCCTCCACCCGAAGGCCCCGGCGCCGCCAGGCCTCCAGCCGGCCGGCCTGTTCCGGATTGGCGCCGCGCCGGCCGACGAGCAACACGGCCGCCGCGCCGCGTCCGACCAGCCACTCCGCCGCCGCCCAGCCCAGTCCGCCCAGGCCCCCGGTCACGAGCCAGGCGCCCGCTTCGGCGGGAGCCACCGTTTCGGCCGCGCCCAGATCGGCCGCCGGCACCGGCACGAGCCGGGCCGCCCGCCACTCGCCGCCTCGCCAGGCGAGCTGGTCCTCGCCGACGGAGGTCAACGCCGCGCCGAGTGCGGCCGCCTGCGCCTCGGCCGGCCGGGCCGGGTCGAGGTCGATCAAACCGCCCCAGCGCTCCGGCTGCTCGACCGGCAGAACCCGCAGGAGGCCCCACACGGCCGCGCCCCCGCGGTCGGTCGGCGCCGCGCTCACCGGCTGCGCGCCGCGAGTCACGGTCCAGAGCCGGCCGCGGCCGCCGCGCACCCGGGCGAGCGCCTCGGCGAGCGGCGCCTCGGCGTCCAGCGGGCCGAGATTGACCACCCGGTCCGTCCCCTCCGGGACGGCCGCGCTGCGCGGGAGCGCGAACGCCTCCCACCCGCCCCGGCGCAGCCCCTCGACCAGGGAGGCC
>CAZWMF010000430.1:0-3958 GCA_964634535.1 uncultured Opitutaceae bacterium
AGCGCGCACGCCTGCCCGGATTCGGCCACCCGCATTTCGCAGCCGATGACGTCGGCATAGATCTGCATGAGCAGGGGGTTCTTTTCGGCGATGCCGCCGGCGCAGACGATCCGATCGATCGCGACGCCGTATTCGCGCAGGCGTTCCACGATGACGCGGGCGCCAAAGGCCGTGGCTTCGATCAGCGCCCGGTAGATTTCGGCCCGGGTGGTGTGCAGAGTGCACCCGGCGATCAACCCGGTGAGCAGCGGATCGACGAGGATCGTGCGATTGCCGTTGTGCCAATCCAGGGCCACCAGCCCGCTGGCCCCCGGCCGTTGCTTCGCGGCTTGTCGCATCAGGCTGCCATGGTCGGCGGGACCGCCTGCGCCGATGCCCTCCACCCACCATTTGAAGATGTCTCCGACGGCCGACTGTCCGGCCTCGACGCCGATCCAGCCAGGTAGGATCGACCCGGGAACCATGCCGCAGATGCCCGGAATGTCCGGCACCGTTCGGCCGGGGGCCAGCACAGCGCAGTCGCAGGTGGACGTGCCGATCACTTTGACCAACGTGCCCGCGCGCACGCCGCAGGCGATGGCGCCATAGTGGACGTCGAACTGGCCGATCGCGATGGGCAGGCCGGCCGGCAGTCCAAGCCGGCGGGCCCAGTCCGGGCAGAGCGCGCCCGCCGCGTGGGTGGCGTCGTGGGCCGTCGCGTAGAGGCGCTCGCGCAAGGCGGCCAATCGGGGGTCGAGCCGCGCAAGAAACCGAGCGTCCGGCAGTCCGCCCCAGTCTTCCGCAAACATGGCCTTGTGGCCGGCCGCGCACACCCCGCGCACGATCCCCTCGGGCGCGGCGACGCCCGCGAGCAGCGACGGAATCCAGTCGGCCAGTTCCACCCAGGAATGGGCGGCCTGGAAGACCCGGGGCGCGGTGTTGAGGCAATGCCAGATTTTGGACCACCACCATTCGGACGAGTAGGCGCCGCCGGTGCGCGCGAGATACCGCGGCCGGTGGCGCGCGGCCAACTCCGTGATGCGGGCGGCCTCCCGCCACGCGGTGTGATCCTTCCAAAGCCAGCATTGGGCGGCCAGGTTCCCGCGCCAGCGCGGGTCGAGCGCGAGCGGGCGGTTCTTCCGGTCGACGGGAAACGGGCTCGAGCCGGTCCCGGTCACGCCGATGCCGATCACGCGGTCGGGGCGGAAGCCCCGAGTGCGGCCGGCGGCGATCATCGCTCCGCGCACGCTGCGGGTCAAAGTTAAGATATAGTCGCCAGGGTATTGGCGGGCCAGGTGGTGGTCGCGCGGGTCGAGCAGGATGCCCTGTTCGCCGTGGGGATAGGCCGCGACGCAGCTGCCCACTTCCATCCCGTCGGCGCAGCGCGCGATCAATGCCCTTACCGAATTTGTGCCGAAATCGAGACCAAGGGTGAACGACATGGGGTGGAGTCCGGCCCAAACGCTGAGTCGATTCCGGCCCGGCCTCCATCCTCTCGTAGCTTGACCGTCAAGTAACGCGCGACCTAGCCTGCGGCGTGTCCGTGACCATGGCCGCCATCGCCCGCGAACTCGGCGTGTCGAAAAACACCGTGTCCCTGGCGTTGCGCGGGGATGCGCAGATTTCCGCCGCCACCCAGGAGCGGGTGCGCGCGGCGGCCCGGCGGCTGGGCTACGCCATCAATCCGGTCGTGTCCCACCTCATGGCCGAATTGCGCCGGTCGGGCACGCCGACCCGCCGTCGCACCTTGGCGCTCGTCAACGCGTTCCGCGCGCGGGATGCCTTTCGGGACCACCCGACCATCCCCGCCTATGTCGAGGGCTGCCGGCGGCGGGCCGCCGCTCTCGGCTACGGCACGGATCTATTCTGGCTGCACGATGCCCACCTCGACGGAGCGCGCTTGAACCGGATCCTCGAGGCCCGCGGCATCCGCGGCCTGGTCCTGATCGGTACGATGGACGACAACCAGCTTCCGGCCCGCTTCGCGGAGACCTGGCCGCGCTTTGCCTGCGCGGTCACCGGAGTGCGGTCGGATGGTCCGGAGCTCTCGTTCTGCTGTGTCGATCACCACGCCCTGGTCCTCAAGGCCGTGCAACAGGCGGTCCGGCTCGGCTACCGCCGGCCGGGCTTGGTCATCGACCGGCGTATCGACCGGTTGGTCGACGGCCGGTTTAGCTCGGGCATGAGCGTGGCGCAAAGCGCGCTGCCGGCGCGCAACCGCATTCCGCCCTTCTACGAAGTCACAGCCGCCCGCGAAGATCCGGCGAAATTCGGACGGTGGTTGGACGCCCGACGGCCCGACGTGCTGCTGACCCTTTACAACTCGGTCCGGCGCTGGGTCGAAGCCCACGGCCTGCGGGTTCCCCGGGATATCGGGCTCATCCAACTCGAACGGCGCTCCGACAACCTGGATTGGGCGGCGATGGATCAGCACAACGATCTGGTGGGCGAGGCGGCGGTGGAGATGGTGGTGAGCCAGATTCACAACAACGACTGCGGCATCCCCGCCCACCCGCGCGCCACCTTGATCGAGGCCTCCTGGGTGCCCGGCAAGACCGTGCGGTCGGTCGGCGCGCCGGCATCGTTTGCGGCCATGCCGATTGCGGAAAAATGAGCCATCGGTGACTCAAATTCGCTTCGGGTGGCGTAATCATGGGTAACGGATCAACCGTCCATGCGCCTCAACCCAAGCCAACTATTTGTCCTTTGTGCCGGAATGGCCGGCTTCCTTCTGGTGGGCTCGACCCGAGCGTCGACGCAAAAATACGTCGTCGATAACTCATTCTCGTCGAGCAATCTGACTCAGCCGGTGACCGGGACGATCGCCGCCCTTCCCCTGGCCGACGACGGCGCTCTGGTCGCCGGAGACTTCACCACGGTCGACGGCGTCAAAGCCGGTCCCATCACCCGAATCGATGCGCACGGTGCCGTCGTCGATGCCCATTTTGCGTCCGGACTATCGGGCGCAATCGTCCCGCCAACGGGAGGGTCGCCGGTGTGGATTCAATTGAGCGACGGAAGCATCCTGATTGCGGTATATGCGAGCGGCGGATCCGGCGTTTCGGTCGCTCGGTTGATGGCTTCGGGTCAAATTGATACGAGCTATCAACTTTCCGTGGCGGCCTCGCCGGGTGCCACGGCCACCGTTTCGGGGTTCTGGCGTATGGGCGACGGGCGAGTGATGATGGTCGGAACCTTTGTCTCAGTCGGCGGCCAGACGACCTCCAGCGCCGCCCGACTGACGGCATCCGGAATGGTCGATTCCACCTATGCGTCTCAGACGGTCCTCGCGCCGCCATTCGCGGTGGGTGCGGACGGATCCTTGGCCGGGTGCCTTCCTTGGCAATCGCTTACCGCCCCCGTGGTTACACCGATTGTGTCCGGAGCGACATCGAGTTTGATCGTCGTGGACCCATTTTTCTTCGGCCCGACGATAATTCGACTCGATCCCACCGGACTGCAAACCGACTCGTGGGTGCTGCCGGGAACCGAGTTGGGCGCTTTGGCAATCGACGCGCAGGACCGGATTCTGGTTTCCGAAAATGCCGGGGCGGCACAAATCGAGTTTGATGAATCAGTGCAAAGCCGCGTGGAGAATGATTCGAACGGGCCGGCATTCCCAGCGATCGTCCAATGCACGCCGGGTTGGCCTACCCCGGCGACCCTCTATTCGGTTCCGGAGTGGGTTAGCTCGCCGACGGCGATGGAAGTTGGATTTTTCGAGCTCCATCCCATGCCGGACGGCACGCTGATCGCCGTCACGAATCTTTCGGATCAGTACGCGGACCAGCCGGCCGGGTTGATGCGTTTCGCCGCCGATGGAACCTTGGACACCTCCTTTACCGTCCCGATTCCCGCAGGGAAAACCGTCGCAGCGTTGTGGCCGATCGCGATGGGTTGGTTGGCGGTTTTTCAAAATTCCGTTTCCATCGAATCCTACGAAACCTTACGCGCGTTTGGGTCCGATTGGACTGCGGCC
>CAZWMF010000431.1:0-3955 GCA_964634535.1 uncultured Opitutaceae bacterium
GCCGAAGGCCGGATACATCCGCTCGAGATAGTAGTCGCGATCGGCCTCGGGAATCGCGTTCGGATCCTTGCGGCTGTCCTCGGCCTTCTTCGGCACCCAGATCCGGCCGTCGTTGCGCAGCGATTCCGACATTAGAGTCAGTTTCGACTGGTAATCGCCCGACACCGGGATGCAGGTCGGATGAATCTGCGTGAAGCAGGGGTTGGCGAAGCAGGCGCCCTGCTGGTACGCCCGCCAGATCGCCGTCGCATTCGAACCGCGCGCGTAGGTGGACAGATTGAAGACATTGCCGTAGCCGCCGGTCGCAAGCACGACCGCGTCGGCCGCATGCCGGGAGATTTCCCCGGTCACGAGGTTGCGGACGATGATGCCCTTGGCCTGGCCGTCCACGACCACGAGGTCGAGCATCTCCGCGTGGGTAAGCATTTCGACCCCGCCGGCCGCGATCATGCGGGAAAGCGCCGAATAGGCGCCGAGCAGGAGTTGCTGGCCGGTCTGGCCCCGCGCGTAGAACGTCCGGGACACTTGGGCGCCGCCAAACGAGCGATTGGCGAGCAGACCGCCGTATTCGCGGGCGAAGGGCACGCCCTGGGCCACGCACTGGTCGATGATATTGACGGACACCTCGGCCAGCCGGTGGGTGTTGGCCTCGCGCGAGCGGTAATCGCCGCCCTTGATCGTGTCGTAAAAGAGCCGGTGGACGCTGTCGCCGTCGTTCTGGTAGTTCTTGGCGGCGTTGATGCCCCCCTGGGCCGCGATCGAATGGGCCCGCCGCGGGCTGTCGTGGAAAACCAGGCACTTCACCCGGTAGCCGAGTTCGGCCAAGCTCGCCGCCGCCGACGCCCCGGCCAAACCGGCGCCCACGACGATCACCTCGTACTTCCGCTTGTTCGCCGGATTGACGAGCTTCATCTCCGCCTTATGGCGGCGCCACTTGTCGGCCAACGGGCCGGGGGGGACATTCGAATTGAGATCGGCCATGGTAGGCGGCTTAAGGCGTGAGGAATCCGGCGATCACCGCGCCGGGGATGGCCAGGTTGCCCAGGAAGTACACCAGACAGGCCAAGGTGACAAACCGGCGCAAACAGCAAGCCCAGCGAGCGTTGCGCCATCCAAAAGTTTGGAATAAGCTCTCGCCGCCGTGCCAGAGGTGCAGCGCGAGCAGACCGACCGCGACGATGTAGAAAATGGACACCGGCACGTTCTGAAAGCCCTTGATCACCATCGTGCGCACGTCGAGAACGTCGGTCCCGGACTTGACCGTCGTGAAGCCCATCACCCGATAGTCGTTGACCATGGTGTAATGCGGCAGGTTGGTCTTAAAGGACCCCGGCTGCGCCACCCCCAGAGTGAATTGGGCCAAGTGGTAAATGATGAAGGCGAGGACGACGTACCCGGTCCAGCGCATGTAGCGGGAGGCGAAAGCGGCCTCGAGCCAGCGATTGACGCGGTATGGCTCGCTGCCGCGCGCCCGCTGGTCTTCCATCGCAAGGACGGTGGCGGCCCAAACGTGCACGCTCACGCAGAGCAGCAGCACCCCCCGCACGAGCCACAGGGCCGGCCCCAGCGACTGGAGGAAGTGGGCGTAGCCATTGATCCGGTCCGGATCCTCGAACACCTGGAGATTGCCGACCAAATGGCCGACTATGAATCCAATCAATACGAGGCCCGTGACCGCCATGAGGAATTTGCGGCCAATCGTTGTGCGAAAAAGATATCCGAAGAGGTTCATTCCATTCGAGAATAAGGAACCAGCAGAGCTAAACTCAGGGACAGAGGGGCGGATGTAAAGAAAGCGCCGGAGCCCGCCGGGTTCTTATTAGGCTCACTTACCCCCCCGTAAGGAATGCCATCGCGCCCGCGGACCGGAGCGGCGCCGCCATCGGTCAGCGCGCGAGCGGTTTGAGCAGCGCGAACTTGCCGCTGCCGGCCGGGGCGATCGCCCGGCGGCGGAAGGCGTTGACGCGCGCCCCGAGGAGCCCGGCCAACGCCGTCTCGAGTTCCGGATGCGCCGCGGCGTGATCGGCCACGTAATGAAAGTCCCAGCGCCGATCGGCGGTCTGCGTCAGCACGTAGTGCCAGCAGGCAAAGCTCGCCGGCAGCGCCTGATCGACGTCGTCGGCCGATATCAGCGTCCCATCGGCCCGCACGTAAATGCCCTGTTCGCGCCCGAGAATGCGGTAGCCGCCCGGCGTGCGCTGGACGATGTCGCCCGTGCAGTACCGCAGGAGCGGCATGGCCTCGCGCCCTCGGGTGGTCACGCATATTTGAAAAATGTCGGCCCGGTCGGCCTGCCAGGGGACCAATTCGACAAAGGCGTTGTCGTCGATCACGCGCAAATCGCCGCGAAACGCCTCGCCCACAAAAATGTAGCCGGCCTCGGTCGATCCGTAGAGATCGACCTGCGGCGCGGGAAAAGCTTCGGCGATGCGCCGGCTGTGCTGACGGCTGGCCTTGCCGTAGGTGAGGATGACCGCGCGGATACTGGGCACCCGCACCGCCCGCTTGGCCGCCGCCCGGGCGAGCAGCGCCAGGTAGACCGGTTCGCCCTCCAGCACATCGGGCTTGGTCGCCTGCAGTTCGAGCACGATCCGGTCCCATTCCGCCTCGGGGAACACGAACGGATCGCTCGTCAGATTCAGGTACACCGTGCCGTCGTAATACCGGTGCGGAAACGGATGGTCCTCGTACGGACAGAGGTTGCTCGAACAGCCCACGGGGGCGAGCACGCACTTGCGGTGCGGCCGGCCCGCAAATTCCCGCAAGACGGGCGAGGCCCGGTAGGCCCGCTCGGTCTGAGCGGTCCACCAGCCTTCCTCCATGATCACCGTCATCGGTCCGGCGGTCGTTCCGGAGGTGTTTTCGTATTCAAAACGCTTATCCTGCAAACCCCGCTCGATCTCGGCATAATCGTGAAAAAACGCGCCGGGACCGCCTTCGATGATGTCGCGCTTGAACAGCGCGGGGATTTCGCGGTAACACGACCAGACCAGCGGCTCGTCGTGCAGCGGAAACCGCCGCCCGTACAGGGGGCTGCGGGCATAGATCCGGCGAATTTCCGCTTCCAGCACCGCCGGCACCCGCGCCTCCGCGACGCCGTTCAGCACTTCGGGGGCGTTTGCGAAGTGCGGGCGGACCACCGGGGGCTCCCCCGCGGGCGCGCGGGTCTCGGAAGCCGGATAGGCGGAAGCAAGGCTCATGGGGAATCGAAGCCCCAGCGTAGGGCGGGGTTCGCGCAAGTCAAACGGCGCCGCGCAGGGCGGCCTGGTAATGAAAAAGCGCGCACAGGACCAGGCTGTGGGTGATCAGGCCGTCGCGGGCCCAGCCCAGCACCTCGGGGACGGGCGCCGTCAGGATTTCAATTTCCTCATCCGGATCCCAGTCGGTCGCCTGGCCGGGCTCGGCTCCTTCCACCAGGACCAGATGACACCGGTTATTCTGGATCGCCGGATTCGGATGGACCGAGGCAAGCAGCCGGCCGCCGGGAGCCGCATACCCGGTCTCTTCCCGCAACTCGCGCAAACCGGCCGCAACCGGATTCTCGCCCGCCTCGATCACCCCTCCCGGCACTTCGAGGGAAAAATGATTGATGCCGTGCCGAAACTGGCGAACGAGCACGAGGTGGCCCTGCGGAGTCACCGCCACGACATTGACCCAGTCCGGCGCGGCGATGACGACAAAATCCCGGGCAGTCCGCCGGCCCGCGTGAAAATACTCGACTTCGCGCAGATCGAGCACGCGGGTCCGGGCCAAGGACCGTTCCTCGCCCCGGATCCAGCGTTCGGGCCCGGAGGCGGCCATTCCCAACGCTTACTGCGCGGGCTGTGCGGCGGGCGCGGCCGGAGCGGCGGGCTGCTCACCCTTGCTCTCGGGCAGCTTGATCTTCTGGCCAACCTTGAGGTGCTTCCAGTTGACCTCCGGATTGACCGCTATGAGATCGTGCACCGAAACTCCG
>CAZWMF010000432.1:0-3951 GCA_964634535.1 uncultured Opitutaceae bacterium
AACCTTCGAACGCCATCTAACTGCCAGATTCTCAATAATAGCCGCGTGCGCGCGCGGCCGATAACCTGGAAGTGATGGGGCCGGCCGGCCCGGCTCAAAGGTATCCTGGAAGCAGTACCCAACTCAGGGTTGGGGTGATGGCGAAGCTCAGCGATGCCCGGATGGTGACGGACGAACAGCACAAGATAGCGAACTGCACCACGATCGGCATCGTATTGGCCGGGATGATCGTCGGCGCATCGTTGCTGGCGCACGTGGCGACTCCATTCCGACTCTTCGGCTACCCCGCGTTCGCCATGCTTTGCTTCAACGCGGCCGCCGCCGGCGGCTTCTGGCTCGTCATCCGGATCGTGGTCGCGGATGATCGCAGCCGGAAGAAGAACCCGCGTTGAATCGCCGGAAATGCCCACCCCCCTATGTTCCTGCATACCCTCCGCAATGGTTGCCTCAGCCTCGTGCTGGGCGCCGGCATGTCGTGCGTCGCGCAGCCGGTTCCGGTGGACTCCCGAATCGCCCCCCAGCTCCTCACCGCACTGTGGCCGGCCTCGTGGATCGCCCATCCGGACGGACCGGCTACGGACTTTGGGGTCTTCCATTTTCGAAAGAGTTTCGTCCTCACCGCCCAGCCCGGTCGCCTTATCGTTCATGTTTCCGCCGACAATCGCTACCGGCTCTTCGTGAACGGGGTTTCCGTGGCCACCGGACCGGCCCAGAGCGATTTGCTCAACTGGCGATTTGAAACCCTCGATTTGGCCCCGTACCTGCGGCCGGGCCGCAACGTCCTGGCGGCCGTGGTCTGGAACGGCGGCGTCGGCCGGCCGATGGCGCAGATCAGCCACCGCGCCGGATTCATCCTGCAATGCGACGATCCGGCCAACGCCGTCGTGAACACGGATCGAACCTGGACGGTGCTCGAAGATGCGGCCTACCGGCCGATCGTCCTCAACCATAACGACGAACGCCTGCGCTGGAACTATTACGTCGCCGGCGAGACCGAGCGGGTCGACGCGGTCCGGTATCCGTGGGGGTGGGAGCAACCCGGCTTCGACGATTCCGGTTGGCGGTCGGCCCTCGCGATCGATCCGGGCGGACCGGCGGAAATCGACAGTCTCGAGCGCTGGCAGCTCCGGCCCCGCAGCGTGCCGTTCTTGACCGAAACCCCCCAACGCTTCGCGCGGGTCGTGCGAACGCAGGGCGCGTCGGTCGACGCGGCGTTTGTGCGCGGCACGGCTCCCATCCGAATACCGCCCAATGCGCGCGCCACCATTCTTCTCGATCAGGGCACGCTCACCACCGGGTATCCCATTCTCCGGGTCGACGGCGGCCAGGGCGCGGAAATCCACCTCACCTACTCGGAGGCGCTCTACGACCACGCCGGCAAGAAAGGGGATCGCAACGATGCCGGCGGCAAGGCCGTCATGGGGCCGGAAGATGTCTTCTTGCCGGACGGGCCCTCGCGCGAGTATCGCCCGCTCTGGACCCGCAATTGGCGTTGGGTGCAGATCGACGTTCAAACCCAGGCCGCGGCGTTCACGATTGAGGACCTCTCGAGCCTGCTCTGCGTCTACCCCGCCACCCGCACCGCCGTTTTCGAGACCGACTCGCCCGCCCTCCAGGCCATCTGGAACGCGGCCTGGCGGACCCTCGCTCTCACCGCCCAGGAGACCTTCATCAGCGACCTGGCCTGGGAGCGCCTGCAGTATGTCGCCGACACCAAGGTGCAGTGCCTCGCCTGGCTCAGCCTGACCGACGACGATCGGCTGGTGCGGCTGGCCATCGAGGACATCGACGCCTCGCGCGTGCCCGCGGGGCTGACCCAGAGCCGATATCCGGCGAATCTGGAGCAGTTCATTCCGACGTTTTCCCTCTACTGGGCCTCGCTGGTGCACGACTATTGGATGTACCGCGGCGACGATCGGTTTACCGAGCGGTTCCTGCCGGGCATCCGAGATGTGCTGGGTTGGTGGGAACGCGAGGTCAAGGTGTGCGGAAACCGGCCGGTGCCGTGGTCCTGGAGTCCGAGCGCCATTGCGGACCAGTTGCTGTTCGCGCTGACGCTCCGGGAGAGCGCCGATCTTTTCGAACATTTCGGGCAAACCGGCGAAGCGGCGCACTATCGCACACTCGCCGCTTCGATCAATCAGGAGGTGTACGCGGCCGACTTCGACTCACGACGCGGCCTCCTGCACGACACCCCGGAGCTTGGCTACACCGATCGGGTCAATACACTCGCCGTCCTCGCCGACGCGCTGCCCCGCGATGCGCAGCGAGCGGTCATGGAGCACCTGCTGCGGGATCCGGCGGCGGTCGCCTCGGACCCATCCGACTTCATGTTCTTCCGCTACTATATGGGCCGCGCGCTCAAGAAAACCGGATTGGGCGACCGGTATTCCGAGCTATTGGGGCCCTGGGAGGCCATGATTCGCGACGGCATGCAGACGTTTGGCGAAATAGCCCGGGACCCGCGCTCCGAATGCCATCCCTGGAGTACGAGCCCGGGTTACGAGTTGCTCGCAACGGTGGCCGGAATCGAACCGGCTTCGCCCGGTTTCCGGACGGTGCGGATCGCCCCCGCCCTGGGAGCGCTGCACCATGTCCATGCGCGCCTGCCGCACCCGGCCGGCCACATCGAGATCTGGCTCGATCGCACGGGCGATCGGCTGCATGCCCGGGTGGCGTTGCCGCCCGGGCTCACGGGCGAGTTCCTTTGGCAGGGTCAAACCCGGCCCCTCCGCGGGACCACGGAAATGGATCTCTGACGGGGCCGGATCGCGATTCCCCCAGCGGACGAACCGGCCGGCCTCCGCGCTGTAACTCGCCCGACACCGAGGCGGCACCTAGAGTTCACACGGCCTGCCTTGACCCAGACCGGCATGAGACGGTGATGGCGGGGTGGGTTTCTTGGGTCGTCACTTTCGCCGCCGATTCGACTTCGCTTGGTTCGCGACAACCATCGCCATGGGTTCGGCGCTGGCGGGTTCGCCGGTGACCCTGTCCGACAGCATTCGCGCAGTGGCGCCGAACCCGTCGGCGCAGGCGCCATTCTCGATTGTGCGCACCGCGCTGAGCGCGGGTGAGACGGCCCAACGCCTGGACTTAGAGGTTGCCCTGCGCATGCGCAATTTCCCTGAGTTGCTCGCGCGGATCAGCCGACGCGAAGCGATCGGCGCCGCGGAAATGGCCGCGCGCTACCACCCCCAAGCGGCCGACCGCGATCGAGTCGCCGCTTGGCTGAAAGCTCAGGGCTTGACGATCGCGCCCACGGAGAGCCGATTGGCCGTCTTCGCCTCGGGGACGGTCGAACAAATTGCCCGCGCCTTCCAGGTTTCATTTGCCCGCGTTCGCGGGGGCGATGGCGAATACACATCGGCCCTCACGGCGCCGGCGGTTCCGGCCGACCTGGCGCCGCTTCTACTCGGCGTCAATGGTCTGCAACCCCATAGTCATCCCCACTCTCGTATCATCTTTGGTAGCTCGCTCACCGGCAATGGACCTCCCTATCTTCCGGGGCAAATCGCCCTGGCCTATGGCGGGAGTGGTCTCACGGTCAACGGAGCCGGTGAAACGATCGCCATCGTCATCGACACTTTCCCGGCCAACAGCGATCTGACCACCTTCTGGTCCGTCTGTGGCATTGGACAATCCCTGGCCAACATCGCGGCGATTCAAGTGGTCAGCGGAACGCTACCCGCGCCGTCCGGGGAAGAAACGCTCGACGTCGAGTGGAGCAGTGGGATCGCCAGCGGGGCAAAGGTGCGGATTTACGCGACCACCGACCTGGCGTTCGTCCATCTCGATGAAGCGTACGCGGCCATTTACAGCGATCTTTCCACTTATCCGACCCTGCATGAAATGTCGCTCAGCTATGGAGCCAACGAGGATTATGTAGCCCCCAGCCAGCTCGAAACCGATTCGCAGTATTTTGCCGAACTAGCCGCCGCCGGCGTGACG
>CAZWMF010000433.1:0-3943 GCA_964634535.1 uncultured Opitutaceae bacterium
CGGCCCCGACCGGGACGACCTGGTACGCGGCGATCGACACGTCCAACCAGACCGTCCGCAAGGTTTCCGCCGGCGGCCTTGTCTCGACTCTGGCTGGAAACCCGGGAGTGGGTGGACGGGCGGATGGAGTGGGCGCGGCGGCGAGCTTCTTTTATCCCGGCGGCATCACCGCGGCCGGCGGCGGCACCGTCTATGTCGCCGACACCGGCAACCATTCGCTCCGGGTCGTGACGCCGGCCGGCGCGGTTGCGACGCTGGCCGGCAGCGCCGGACGGCCGGGAAGCGCCAACGGCACCGGCCTCGCGGCGCTCTTCAACTATCCGGACGGAGTTGCGGTCGACTCCGCCGGCAATCTTTACATCGCCGACCATGGCAACGACACGATTCGCAAGCTGACCGCGGCCGGCGTAGTGACCACCGTGGCCGGCATCGCCGGCCTTCCCGGCAGTGCCGACGGCGGCGGCGGCGCTGCCAGCTTCAACGGGCCGACCGGAATCGCGGTGGACCCGAGCGGCAACCTCTATGTCGCCGACGCCGGAAACTCCACGATTCGCAAGATCACCACCGGCGGCACGGTTTCGACCCTGGCCGGCTTGGCCGGCGTCGCCGGCAACTCCGACGGCGCGGGCTCCGCGGCGCGCTTTAACGCCCCGCAAGGCATCGCGGTCGACAGCGCCGGCAACGTCTATGTGGCGGACACCAACAACAGCACGATTCGGAAAGTGACCGCGGCCGGCACGGTGACGACGATGGCCGGAGTCGCCGGTCAGGATGCGGCGACCGACGGCGTGGGCAGCGCGGCGCGCTTTGACGGCCCTTATGCTGTGGCCGTGGACAGCTCGGGCAACGTCTATGTCGCCGACTTTTTTAACGCCACGATCCGCAAGATCACTTCCGCTGGCACGGTCACGACCCTCGCGGGGCTGGCGCCCCTGGCGGGTTTCACGGACGCCACCGGCGCGGCCGCGAAGTTCAACCAGACCTATGGATTGGCGGTGGACGCCGGCGGCAATGTCTTTGTTTCGGATACCTACAACCGCGCGATCCGCAAGATCACCGCCGGCGGCACGGTCACAACGATCGAGGGTCCGCAGAGCCGGTTCTATTATCCGCAGGGGATTGCGGTCGACGGCGCAGATAATCTCTACGTGGCCGACGGCGACAACCAAGCGGTCGACGTGGGCGTATTCGTCGCGCCGCCGCCGTCGGGTACCCAGATAGCCAGTGCCTCGGTACTGACCGGGCAGAGCGCCACCTTTTCGATTGGCCAAGGCAATGCGCTGACGACCTACCAATGGCAGGTCTCGACGAACGGGGGGGGCACCTGGACCGCCGTCGCCAATGATGCCAACGACAGCGGCGCAACGACCGCGACGCTGGTGGTCTCCAATGCCACGCTGGCGATGACCGGTAACTCCTACCGGCTGCTGCTGGCAGACGCGGCCGGCACCAGCGTGAGCGGTACGGCAGCGCTGACTGTGGCCAGTCCCTTGGTCCTGACCGGGCCCACCGGGACCGCGCGCCTCACCAATCTCTCGATCCGGAGCTTTGCCGGGACCGGGGCGAATACGCTCACCGTCGGCTTCGTGATCGGCGGATCTGGCCCCATGCAGGCTTTGGTGCGCGGGATCGGTCCGACCCTAGCTTCGTCTTTCAGCGTCGTCGGCGCGCTCACCAGCACCCAGCTTTCGATCTTTAACGCCAACAGCGTCCTGCTGAGCAGCAACAGCGGCTGGGGGGGCAGCGCCGCCCTCGCCACCGATTTTGCCGCGGTGGGCGCTTTTCCGCTCCTGGCCACCTCGGCGGACTCTGCGCTCTTCCAGTCGCTCGCCGGCGGCGACACGTCCTACACCGCCCAAATCGGCGGCTTGAACGGCGCCACGGGAATCGCCCTGGCAGAGGTTTACGATGCCGACACCGGCACGCCGACTGCGCGGCTGGTTAATCTTTCCGCGCGGGCTCTGTCCGGCGCGGGCAGTTCGGTCCTGACCGCAGGCTTCATCCTCGGGGGCGGCGGAACCGACACGCTGCTGATTCGGGGCATCGGCCCAACGCTCACGCAATACGGGGTTACCGGAGTTCTCGCCGCGCCGCAGGTCACGCTCTTCAACGCCGCGGGTCAGGCGATCGCCTCGAACACCGTTTGGGGTGGGGGGACCACGCTCACAGCGGCTTTCCTGCAGGTCGGAGCCTTTGCACTCCCAGCGGGATCGGCCGATTCAGCCCTGCTGGTGACCGTGACGCCCGGCACCTACACGGTCCAGGTCGGCGGAGTCAACGGGACGACTGGGATCGGACTAGTCGAAATCTATGAACTGCAGTGAGGGGGGCACAAGCCGGGCTCCTCCGCCAAAGGCGACCTGGCCGTCAGGCAACCCCGCGAAGCTGCCGATCCTCGTTGCCGCCTGAATAGGCGGCGACGCCCGGCTCCGAATGCTCGTTCCCAACGTCCAAAGTGGGAAACCGACTGAGTTCTAGCCATGCGACCAAGGTTTTGGCCAGGTGCGCGAGCTCATCCAATTTGGCTGATTTTGACCAGAGATGAATTCGCGCCGAGATCGAAGGCCCGGTCGACGTCTTCCTGGCGGCCCGAGGCGCTGAGGATGCTGACACGAATCCGCCCGAGCCGCGGCTGTTTGCGGATCCACTCCAGCATCTCTAATCCGTTCTCCTTCGGCATGTTCAAGTCGAGCAGCACGACGGTGGGCAGAGGAAACAATTTACGGTCGCTGTAAGCTCCGGCGCCACGAAGGTGCGCAGTGGTTTCCACTGCCATCGCGGGCGACCCGCAGCGGTTGCACGAATCCAGCGCGCTCGAGTAGACGAACGTCTCCAGCTGCGCGTTGCTCAACTTCAGCTCCGCGGTGCGGAGGTTCACCAGGGATTCCAAATCCGCGTTGCGTCGCACGCGTGCCGCCTTGGCTTCGCTGAGCGCCTCGTCGATCATCTTTCGAGCGGAAATCCGTCCCGCGCTGCCTCGAAAAGGCAGCGAAAGCGCACTTCTGAGGCGGCGATCGTGGACGTGAGAATGGATTCGATTCCTTCCGGGGACAGAGGCCGAGCGACCCCGGTTTAAAGGCAAGGCCGATTGGGTTGACACCCCATCGGCGGGGATCCGTCGCCTCGGTCGCCTTTTTCCGCACCTGCTCCGCCCCAGTTGTTTACCTCACGCTGCCACCCGTGAGCCGATGCCAAATCCGCCGTCTGATCTACTGCGGGCTAAAACTGCGGCTTGGTTCGGCTCCGCGCTTCAAGGCATTTCATAGAGTTCGATCAGCGCGATCCCGGTGCTCCCATTCGCCCCCGCGACGACCGCGCTATAGACTGCTGGAGCGAGTGTGACCAGCTGCGCGGCGTCCTGCGTTGTCGGCGGTAGCGGAAACGGTGCGACGTAGATGGTCAGCTGAGGATTCGCCATGCTGCCGCCGATGCCGAAAGACGCCAAGGTGGGCCCGATGGATCGGATGAGTAAAGTTTTGCTTGTCGCACCGGTGATGACGAAGCCGATGGTCAACGAATTGGAGCCGGCGCCCGCAAGTCCGAGCGCAGACACATTGACACAGCGCGCCACCGGCGCCGGCGCCGTGTCGACATCATAAGCCTCAAGCAGCGCCACCCCGGTGCCGTTGTTGGCGCCATCGATCACCGCGGTGTACGCGCCGGTGGGCAGGCTCATCAGCA
This sequence comes from uncultured Opitutaceae bacterium, assembly GCA_964634535.1. GTDB lineage: Bacteria > Verrucomicrobiota > Verrucomicrobiia > Opitutales > Opitutaceae > Palsa-1447. The sequence continues at coordinate 3,682 of CAZWMF010000433.1, forward strand.
CTGCCGAGTCCAGGGATCCGGTCGGCAGCGGAAACGCGCCGGCCTGTTGGAACGCCGTAGCGAGCGTAGCCCCCCCGCCCCAGTTGTCGTTCGAGGCCACAAGCTGTTCGCCCGACCCATACACCGCGAGCTGCGGGTCGGCCAGCAGGCCCGTCAAACCGAATTCGGCTAAGGTCGGACCGACTGCGCGGACCAGCAGACTTTCGTTTCCACTCCCTGCCACCACAAATGGCTGGGATCAAGGTTGATGCCTAGCGCATCT
>CAZWMF010000434.1:0-3910 GCA_964634535.1 uncultured Opitutaceae bacterium
GTCGGCGGGAAACGTGAACGACCGCGCATCCGGCGAGGTGGGCACGATGATATGCAGGACAAATCGGGCGCCGACCAGGCTGACGTGGGGGTGTTTGACCCGGGCAAGAAAATAGTAGCCGGTGCGGTTGATCGGCTGGCTGCGCCGCACCTCGAGCCGGCCGTCGTTCTCCCGGTGGGTGAAATACTCGGAAATGCTCTTGAAATCGGTGGTCGGCCGCCAGCGCGGCCAGACCCGGATGAATTCGACGGCGGGCGGCGTGGGCGACCCCACGGCGCACAGCGCGGTGGCCAGCAGGAGAAGCGGGCAGAGCAGGCGGCGCAGATTCAGCATTGGCCGGTCCATGAAGAAGGGGACCATACGGGGGAACGGCTCACGGCTCCAGCCAAACGTATTGATAGCGATGGATGCCCAGGAGGGAAGGCACCCAGCCTCGGACAAACGGCTGGATCAGGTACGTGCGCGTTCCGAAGTAAATCGGCGCGACCGGCGCATCCTGCAGGAGGAGCGCCTCGGCCTGCTGCAGGCGGGCGTAGCGGCGCACGGGGTCCATGGTTTGATTGGCCTGGTCCAGCAGATGGTCGTAGGCCGGCTGCGCCCATCCGGTTTGATTGTTGCCGCTGTCGCTGCGAAACAAATCGAGATAGTCGCTCGGGTCGTCGTAGTCGCCGACCCAGCGCGAACGGGCGATGTCGTAGCGCAGGTGTTCGAGGTTGTCCAGGTACACGCGAAAATCCTGGTTCTCGAGCGACACCCGGATGCCGAGTTCGCGGCTCCACATCTGCTGGATCGCTTCCATGATTTGGGTGTTGATCGGATCGGTGTTCATCAGGATCCGCAGGGTGGGGAATCCCCGGCCCCCGGGATAGCCGGCGGCGGCCAGCCGCCGCCGGGCCTCTGCGAAATCGGTCGGAATCTGGGTGGCCGAGGTGTACCCGCCGGTGTTGGCCGGCGTGAGGGCGTTGGCCGGGCGGCGGCTGCCGAAGAGGACGTCGCGGGCGATTGCCTCGCGGTCGATCGCGCGGGCCAGCGCCTGCCGCACCGCCGGATTGTCGAGCGGCGCCCGGGTCACGTTGAACCGCAAGAAAAAGCTTTCGCTCAAGGGATCGATCCGCAGCGGACTCGGTGTTTCGCCGCGGTAATAGCTGATCTGGCTGGGGACGAGGTCGTTGGTCACATCGACTTGGCCGGCGCGAAATGCGCGCTCGTCGGCCGCCACGTCGTCGGTGGGAAAGAATACGATTTCGTTCAAGCGATTGCGGCCGGCGTCCCAATAGCGGGGGTTCTTCACGAGGACCACGCGGGAATTGGGAATCCAAGCCTTGAGCAGGAAGGCTCCGTTGCCCACGAGATTGCCCGGTCGAGTCCAGGCCGTGCCGCGCTGCGTGGCGGCGCCAAAGCGCTCCAGGGTGGCCGCATGAACGGGAAACCAAGCCTGGTGGGCCACGATCGAAAGGAAGTACGGGCAGGGATGATCCAAGACGATGCGCAGGGTCCGGGCGTCGAGCGCTTGCGCGCCGATTTGCGCCGGATCGGTCAGCCGGCCGGCGGCAAAGGCTTCCGCGCCGCGCACGGGGAAGACGAGATAGGCGTAGTCCGAGGCGATCCTGGGGTTCGCGATCCGGCGGATCGAATAGACAAAATCATCCGCCGTGACCGGGTCGGCGTTGGACCAGACAATTCCGGGGCGCAGGTGGAAGGTGTACACCAAGCCGTCCGGCGAAATGTCCCAGTGGTCGGCCATCCCGGGGACCGGTCGCGAGGTGGCCTCGTCGATGCAGGTCAGGCCCTCGAAGAGCGCGATCAGGATATTGTAGTCGTTGTACGCGTCGGTGATTTGGGGATCGAGGTCCGACGGCTCCTGACCGTTGCCCAGGTAAAGCGTGCTTTGGGCGATGCCGGCCTCCACGGGCGTTTCCCGACGTCCGCACCCGGCGAGGGCGAGGATCGCGAGGCCAAGACCGATCCAGAAGGCCGGGTGGGTGGGCCGCTCCGTCCCGCGACGGAGCATCCGCCCGCCGACGCGTGGAGGCTCTGCTCCTATGATCCCTCCGTTAAACATTTTGCCTCTCGACGGTGGTGGCAATTGCGCCTGTGGCGTGCAAGACGAGCTCGAGCGCGACGACGACCTCTCGTGGCTTGGTAAACATTAGAATACGTTATTCGCAAAGAGCGAATGGCCAAGCCTTGGACCCCATGTTGCATGCTTTGGCACGGCGTCGATGTGGCCGCGAACGGCCTGTCCTGCAACCTCGACTCCACCGCACCGGGCTACGCCAGTTACAGGGCCAAGCGTCGAATGGTCCGCGGGATCGTAGGTCATTTGACGCATGTGCGGGCTATCCTTCCGCCCGCAGGGCCTCGAGGGGGGAAAGGCGGGTCAGGCCGCGGTCGGCGATCCAGCCGACGCAGAGCGTGATCGCGGTGACGGCGGCGATTGCGATGGCGAAATCGACCGGGGGAGCGGCGGTCGTCAGGCTGAAGACAAATCGGGCCAGGAGCGCACTGGCCAGCCAGGCCAGGAGAGCCCCGACCGTCGCCGCGAGGACGCCGAGGACGGCGTATTCGACGGCTTGAATTTGCGCGAGCTGCCGGCGGGTCGCCCCTAGGGTGCGCAGGAGCACGATTTCGCGGCGGCGCTGCTGGCGGCCGGCGAATACCGCGCCGACCAGCACGACCACCGCCGTTCCGGCGGTGAACAAAGCCATGAATTCGATCACGAAGGCCACCTTGCCGAAGATGCCGTCGAGCGTGTCCAGGATCATCCCCAGGTCGATCGCGGTCACGTTGGGAAACCGGTTGACCACGTCGCGCTCCACTCTTCCCGTGGCCTCCGCCCCGGCGGTCCGCACCGCGGCCACATGAAATTTCGGGGCGTCCTCCAGAACGCCCACCGGGAAAATCACGAAGAAATTCGGCTCCAGCCGCCGCCAGTCCACTCGGCGCAGGCTGCCGACCGTGGTCGCGACGACCACGCCCTGGACGTCCCAATCGATGCGGTCGCCGAGCGCAACCCGCAGTTCGCGGGCCAGGCCCTCCTCGACCGAAATGGGCACGGGCGCCGCGCCGGGCCGGACGCGACCGGTGAAGGCGCCGCCCACGAGGTGCTCGGTCTCGGCCAGGCTGGCGCGAAACGTCGAGCGGTATTCGCGGCGCAGCGCCCATTCGGCGGCCCGGTTTCCCCGGTCGTGCAGCAATGCGCCGACGGGCCGGCCATTCAATGCCGAAATCTTCATCGCCACGATCGGAGCCTCCTGGCGGACCGGGGCGCCGTCCGCCGCGAGCAGGCGATCGAGCGGGGCGACCTGATCGTCCTGAATATCGAAGAACATCAGGTTGGGGCGCGTTCCGGCGCCGGTCATCCGCAGTTCCCGCAGAAACGAGGTCCGGGTGAAAAACAGCGTCAGAAAGAGGAAGGTGGCCAGGCCGAGGGCCATGAGCAGGAGCACCGTGCGATTCTGCGGGCGGTGCAGGTTGGCCACGCCCTGACGCACGACGTAGGGCAGGCCGCGCGGCGTCCAGCGGCGCGCCGCGGCGGCCACGCCGCGCGCGAGACCGCCAAACACGATCAGGCCGAGCCCGAGCATGCCCGTAAAGCCCAGCCCGATGGGGATGCTGTGGGTCTGCGCGGTCGCCAATCCGGCCACGGCCGCGACGAGAATCGCCCCCAGGCCGATCAGGGCGCGGTCGAATCCGACCGGTTCGCCCGCCGCCGCGCGCAGGGCGGCCAGCGGGGGCACCCGGCGGACGCCCAACAACGGCAGCAGCGTGAAAAGCAGGCAGATGCCGACCCCGGAGACCACGCCGCGGGCGACCGCCCAGCCCGAAACCGAAAACGCCACCGGCAGGGTGACGAAGTTCTGGAGCAGGATGGGCAGGAGAGCCTGCACGCCGATCCCCAGCGCGGCCC
>CAZWMF010000435.1:0-3908 GCA_964634535.1 uncultured Opitutaceae bacterium
GCAGACTTCTCGTCTCCGACCGGAATCGCCGTGGATCCGGCGGGTAATCTCTACGTCGTGGATTCCGGCACCGACCGAATCCGCGAAGTCTCCCCCTCGGGTGTCGTTACTACGATCGGCGGCGCGCTGGGGAACGCGGACGGTTTCGGCTATGGTGCCATGTTTAACTCGCCTGCCGGGATCGCGTTGGACTCCGGTGGGGCGTTATATATCGCGGACTCCCAAAATAATGCGGTGCGCAAGGGTGCTGTCACGGTTCCGGTTGCGATCATTTCCCAACCCCAGTCGGTTTCAGCGCAGTTGGCGGGCGGAAGCGTCACGTTCTGCGTCACGGTGTCCGGTGACTCGCCCATTACCTATCAATGGTATCGGAACGGCACCGCAATCAATGGGGCGACCGGCGCGACCCTGAGCCTGAACCCGACCCTGCCGACGGATGGCGGTTCGTACGTCGTCGTTGCCACCAATTCCGCCGGCCCAGTTTCTTCCAGTCCCGCCCAACTCCCGCTGATCGCGAGTCCGACGCTGACGTCCCTGGCCGTGCCCACGGTGGTCGCCGCAGTTCCCGATCAGCCCGTTGCACTGGCCGTGTCCGCGGTCGCCAACGGGAATGTCAGCTATCAATGGTATCTCGGCCGTTCGGGCGACACCTCCGATCCGATCGCCGGGGCGACCGGCGCCACTTACGTAACCCCGCCCGTCCTCCAGGGACAGGAATTCTGGGTACAGGTTGGCAATCAAGCCGGGACTGTTGCCAGCGCGACGATCTCGGTTGGGACATTTGCGACCTATTCCTACAGCCATTATGCCGGGTCGGCGACCGGGCAGACGGGCAGTGCCGATGGCGTGGGCACCGCGGCGAGTTTCAACAAGCCCAGTTGCATTGCGTTTGATTCTTCCGGGAACGCCTATGTTGCGGACTCCGTGTCGAATGTGATTCGAGAAATTGCGGCGGGCGGCACGGTCACGACGTTGGCCGGCAACCCAGGAATGTCCGGCCACTCAGATGGATCGGGATCGGCGGCCACCTTCAGTGCACCGAGCGGGATCGCCGTCGACCGTTCGGGCAATGTCTACGTCGCAGACACGGGCAATGATACCATTCGAACCATCACACCGAGCGGCGTCGTTTCGACGTTGTCCGGAACGGCCGGCAAATCCGGAGCGGCGGATGGATTTGCGCCAGCCGCACTGTTCGCGTCACCCGGTGGGGTCGCGGTCGACGCCAACGGCAATGTTTTTGTCGCCGACACGGGGAATTGCACAATTCGATTGATCACCGCTGAGGGCGTCGTGACCACCTTCGCCGGAACGATTGGACAGGGCAACAGCGTGGACGGCATCGGAACGGCCGCTCAGTTCAGCGCCCCGGTGGCGCTGGCGGTGGATGCGCTCGGCGACGTCTTTGTCGCTGACACGGGGAGCAATGAGATCAGAAAAATCACCTCGGCTGGTGCCGTTTCGACGTTCGCCGGGCACGGCGGCTTCAGTTGGGGCGGTTATGACGGCATCGGCACGAATGCATACTTCTCCTCTCCGGCTGGCATTGCGGTCGACGCGCTTGGGAATGTCTACGTCGCGGATAAAGGGAACGAGACGATCCGCATGATATCCGCTAATGCCGTGGTCACGACGGTGGGCGCGACGGCGGTCTCCGGCGGGGCCAATGTCGACGGAATCGGATCGGCCGCAAGATTCAACGCGCCGACGGGGGTTGCGGTGGACGCGGCCGGCAATCTATACGTGGCCGATTCCGGCAACGCCGCGATTCGCATGGGTTCCCCATCTTTTCCGCCGATCGTCGTTTCCTCTCCGCAATCGGTGGCGGCTCAGGAGCCGGGAGGCAGCGTTACCTTCGCGGTGTCGGCTTCGGGAGGCGGACCGCTGGGCTACCAGTGGTATCACAACGGTGTTGCCCTAGTCGGAGCCATTTCCTCGACTCTCGCACTCGGTCCCACGCAGCCGGCGGACGGGGGAACCTATGTGGTGGTGGTCACCAACCCGCAAGGATCGGCCATATCGGCCGCCGCACAACTGCCGCTCAATGTCCCGCCGACGCTAAGGAATCTGACGGTTCCGACGACGGTTTTTGGGAGCCTGGGCGAGACGGAAACCCTGACCGTGGTCGCGGATTCAAACGGATCGGCGACCTTCCAATGGTATGTCGGAAACGCGGGCGATACCTCTCAGCCGGTCCCCGGAGCGACGTCTGCGACGTATTCGACGGCTCCGATTGCTGCCGCCGAAAGTTACTGGGTGCTCGTATCGAACCCGTGGGGAAACGCTTCCAGCGCGACGATCACGATCAAGCCGTTGGGCGTCTTCGCGTTTACGCACTTCGCCGGATCGGCGTCGGGTCTATCCGGGAGCGCCGACGGCAACGGAACGGCCGCTGGCTTTCGAAATCCGCAAGGGGTGGGCGTCGACTCGGTCGGTAACGTGTATGTCGCAGACACCGGTGATTCAACGATACGAATGATCACGTCCGCGGGTGTGGTGACGACGCTCGCGGGGCTGCCGGAAGGCAGTGGCAATGCCGACGGAATGGGATCGGCCGCTCGATTTTCCTCACCGATGGGGGTGGCCTTAGGTTATTCGGACACTCTTTATGTAGCCGACAGCACCAACGGTACGATTCGCACCGTCACCCCCAATGGAGTAGTCAGCACCTGGGCGGGTCGCATCCCAATGATGGGCAGTAGTGTTGATGGTCCTGGGTTGCTCGCCCGTTTTAATTTCCCCGCAGGCATTTGCACGGACATTCTTGGCAATGTCTATGTCGCTGACATGGCGAATCAGAATTTGCGCAAGATCACGCCGGAAGGCCTCGTGACGACGCTGGCCGGAGCGTCCGATTTACTGGGGTCGACCGATGGAGTGGGAACAGCGGCGTTGTTCTACGACCCGGACGGTATCGCCGTGGATGCGCAGGGCAACGCCTACGTGGCGGACACGGCAAACGACACAATCCGGAAGATAGCTCCGACCGGTTCGGTGAGCACGTTTGCCGGAACTGCCGGCCAGTATGGGTCGAACGACGGAACGGGTTCACTGGCAAATTTCAGCAATCCGAAAGGAGTCGCCACCGACGCCGCGGGCAATCTATACGTCGCCGACGCGTCCAATAACACCGTTCGCCGGATAAGCCGTAGCGGCGTCGTTATCACCGTCGGGGGATGGGCGGGCCATTCCGGTGACACCGATGGGTCAGGCACGGCGGCGCGGTTTGGTGGCCCCTATGGGCTCGCGTTGGATTTGTCGGGGGCTCTTTACGTCGCCGACACGAACAACAATGCGATACGCAAGGGCATTTCGGTGATTCCAATCGCCATCGTGTCACAGCCGCAGTCGTTGGACCATCAAATAGTCGGCGGCCGCGGTACGTTTTCGGTAGCGGCGGTGGGCGATTCTCCAATTTCCTACCAATGGTATCTGAATGGCACGGCCGTGGCCGGAGCCACCGCGGCCAGCTTAATCATATCACCCATCCAGGCTTCGAACGGCGGAACCTACACGGTGGCGGTCACCAACCCGGCTGGAACCGTCACATCGGCGTCGGCAATGCTGACGGTTGAGACGGCGCCAACCTTACTGTCGTGGACATCCCCGTTCGTCGTTGGCTACCCGCTTGGGGAAAGCGCCCGATTATCGGTCTCGGCTTCTGGAAACGACTTGAGTTACCAATGGTATCAGGGTGATTCCGGAGACACTTCCCGTCCAATCGCGGGTGCGACCAACCCGAGCTATGCTTTCGTGCCGACCAGTTCCGGACAGACTCTTTGGCTCAAAGTGTCGAATGATCTGGGCAGCGTCGCGAGCGCGACCGTGACCTTGATCGCCCGGCCCGGCTATGAATTCAGACACTTTGCCGGAGCGACATTAGGCGGCGCGGGGAGCGCCGACGGGAC
>CAZWMF010000436.1:0-3904 GCA_964634535.1 uncultured Opitutaceae bacterium
GGTCGCCAAGGCGACGACGCCCTAGCTGTTCCCTTGACAAAGGATCGTTGGGCCAGGGCGCGACCAGAGGAGTAGCGTCAGGTCAGTTGCCGTAAGGGCGCACGACCACGGTCACCGGCTCCTTGGGAATGTCGTAGCTCGCAACGGGATCGGGATGGGCCGGATCGAAGTGGGTGGCATCGGCAGCCAGGTACTTGGCCAGATCCGGCGCGGCAGCCCGGATGCCGCGCACGACACACTGCGCCAGTTCCCAGCTGCCATAGTCGGCCTGATGGGTCGTATCGGTCTTGCCGGACGGTCCGGTCGCGAACACGGCCGGGGCCTGGGCCGGTCCGAGAGTCTCATAGAGCACCTTGCTCATGGCGTTCAGGTCGACCAAGGGGACCTGCTCCTCCTGGCAGACTTTGCGGATGGCGTCGGGAAAGTCGCCCAGGGTGTTGACGAGCGTGTTGCCCTCAAAGGCGAGGCGGTTCATCGGGGTGACTAGGATGATGGTGGCGCCGTGCTGGCGCACATCGGCGACGTACTGCTTGAGGAAAGTCGTGTACGAAGCGTAAGCGCCCGGGTTGGGGCCCCGGTCGTGCTGGTCGTTATGCCCAAATTGGATCATCACGTAGTCGCCTGGCTTGATCAGGCTCATCACCTTGGCCCAGCGATGCTCGCCGATGAAGTCGCGGGCCGACTCTCCGGATTCGGCGTGGCTGGCGACCACGATATCCGGACCGAAGAACCGCGTGATCATCTGGCCCCAACTGTTGTGGGGCTCGCGGGGCTGGTCGGTCATCGTCGAATCGCCGATCAAAAAGAGGGTCGGAAGGCCCGTGGCCGGCGCGATCTCGACCGCCGAGACGGCCGGGTGCTCGTCGCAGAACTCGAGCGTCAGCTTGTCGTCCCACGACCAGGCTTCCGTCGTTTTCTCGCGCGGCTTCAGGCGCACTTCGCCGCCGGGATAAAAGGGCCGCCGGATCGCGACGTTGAAGGTGCGGGTCACCACAGCGCCATCGGCGGTGCGGATTCGCTGGAGCATCAGGCGCCGCAGCTCCGCCTTGACGGTTGTCACCGAGGCGCCGGCCGGGTCGCCCAGGGTCACCGTGACGCGGTAATTGCCCTCCGGCAGGGCGACCGAGAAATAGATGGGCCGGTCGCCGGTGATGAAACCGCCCTGCCCCGGACGGTCGACAGCCGTGACCTTCGAACCGGGCTCGAAGCCAAATCCTGCGGCGGCGGAATACACCGCATCGGGCGCGACGCTCACCACCCCGGCCGCGGCGGGCCCGGGAGCGAAGGAAAATTTCCGGGGAAAGGCATCCGCCGCTTGCAGCGGGAGGGAGCCGATGGAGAGGATGCCGGCGCCGAGAAGGAACTTGAGGGATGAGGTCATGGGATAATGGGAATAAGACGAAGCAGACGGGATCAGGAATCGGAATATCTTGGGGCGGACCGGCTGCTTGCCATGCCGTCACGGTAAAGAGAACCCTGCCGGCCTCAAGCCCTGCCGCCGTCCGACCGGCCAGCCCTTCAGGCGGGACGCTCCGGTCTGATCCTGAGGGTGACTTTGCCGAAGGGTCGTCGCTCCACCAGGTATTTCAGGGCATCGGCGGCTTCCGCCAATGGATAGGTTTTGGCTACGATCGGTTTGACAGCTCCGGACGCAAGCAGCGGGAGAAGGCTCTTCCACGCCTCGCTCCAGAAGGCCTGCGGCTGGGAGAACAAGGAAAAGCTCTTGATGCTGGCCCGCTTCCAGATCAGATGCGTGACGTCGATGGTGCTCTTGCGGTCCGCGGCATAGCCCAGGGTCGTCAGGCTGCCGCCGACCGCGAGCGTTGACAGGGCTTCGCTCAGGATCTCCCCGCCAATGGCGTCGATTACGATGTCCGCGCCATAGCCTCCGGTGATCCGCCGCACGCCGTCGCTGAGCTTCTCCTGAGTGACATCGATCACCTCGTCGAATCCCAGCGCCTTGGCCTGCCGGGCCTTTGCGGCGCTCGTGCTGCTCGAGATTGCGTGCTTGGCGCCGAGGGCGCGCGCCAATTGCGTCACGGCATTCCCGACCGATCCTCCGATGGCCGGCGCCAGCACCGTCTTGCCGGGCTCGAACCCGACTTGCCGAAGCGCCAGAAAGGCGGTCAGGTAGGCGACGGGAATTACGGCTGCGCTCGGGTCATCGATTTCGTTCGGAATCAGGCTGAGGTGTTCCTTCCGCACCGCAACCCATTCGCCGTAGGTGCCATTTTCGAAGACGCCATAGGGTCCGGTGAACATCACCCGCGAACCGCCGGGAAACTCCGCTCCGCCTCCCTCCTCGACGATGCCGGCTCCCTCGTTGCCCAAGACCAGCGGCGGCGTCACCCGCGGAAATCGACCGAAGAGAATCGTATGATCGAGCGGTGTGACGCCTGCGCACGTCATCCGCACCAGAGTTCTTCCTTCGGCCGCCGACGGTTTCGGCCGGTCGACCAGCCTGAGTCCGTTGTAGCTCCCAAACGCTTCTGCCTGCATCGCTTTCACTTTGTTCGGCCCTTTCGCATTTGAATTGTGGCCCTCGGGCGACGATCGGGAAACGCCCCTGTGACCGGGTAAGAGTTTGTCCCCGCGCGGAGGGAGCTCACTCGGCCGGAATGGCAGTGGAGCCCCTGCGGATTGGGCTCCACGTTCTTTGCCGAAGAGGATTTGTCAAATGGCGCCGCGGCGCGCCGATCGACCCTGACGGTCAGTTTCCAGCCGTCGCCGTCGCCGGGATTTCCACCGCGTACACGTTGTTGGCGGTGCCCTTGAGATGCACGGTGAGCACGATCCACCGGAAATCCGGTGTCAGATGGGGATTGGGCTCGATGTACTCGGCCTTCGGGTTCTCGTAGGTCGCCGAGAAATCGCAGATGCGCACGACGGGCATCTCCTGGGTCTGCGGATTGCGTTGGTCGAGCCGATAGATGCAAAGCCACGGATTGGTATGCTGGAAGCCATCCCCGACCGCCCACTTGGCGCCCGGGCCGATGGCATAATGGATGGATCGATTGTTGGATCGGTTGGAGGCGGCGACGGTCACGCCTCCATAGGATGCGGGGGCGACCGGCACTCCTCCGTAGGAATATCGCGTCTCCACGTTGGTTCTCACGTCCAGGTGGGCGAGGGCCCCCGCGCTGCTGATGTCGTACCAGACCGATTCGCCGTCGCGATCCCAGAACTCATGCGTGATGCCCTCGTTCTCCAGCGGCCCCGTCCGCGGCATGGTCACCTGCCCCGTCGTCAAGTCGAGCAGGCGGAGGCGGTTTTTGATGTGCACCGTGACGAACCCTTCGTGAATGAAGAGCGCCAGGTTCGGATTCGTGGGCGAGCCCTGCACGTGTCCCAGCCAATTGTTGTCGTTATCCTGGAACACCAGGGCGACCTTGCCCGAGTCGATCTCGACCGAGTAGATGGCGTTGTGCCTCTGCATATGTTCATACGCAGCCACCCAGTCGACCCGCCGCAGATGCGGGTCGTCCATTTTTGGCTTGGCCGCCACCAACTGGGCATGCTCTTCGGCGAGCTGATCGCAATAGGCGAAGAGCAGTTTGCCTTCATCCGCGGTGAAGCCGAAGCCCGCGGCCTGCGCCAGGAGGCCGTGCGGGACCGTGGCAATTTTGCGGGTCTCGCCGCTGTCCAGATTCAGGAGGAAGACGTCGTCGCCTCGGTCGAATGCCGCGGCGCGCCGACGCGGCAGAACGACGAGATGCTGGCCGGTCTGGTGGGTGACCTGACGGATCTCCCCGGTCCGGAGGCTCAAAACGAAGTAACCTTCGTCCTCGCCGCGCTTGCCGCTGAAGAGCATCAGGTCGCCGTCGGCCGTGAAGATGTTCTGGTGGAAATAGAACACGCTGGCGCTGTCGAAGCCGCTCGTCAGGTTGACGACCCGGGTGTGGGA
>CAZWMF010000437.1:0-3904 GCA_964634535.1 uncultured Opitutaceae bacterium
CCTGAATGCGATCAGCGAGTTGGCCGGTCGTTGGTGCGGGGCGAGCGGCAGGGCAACTGGATCGTGTACGCGCTTCCCCGCCAACGCTCCCGCGAATTGGCCGCCAATCTGGCGTGCCTGCAGGATTGTGCCCGGGAAGACGCCGTGTTCCAACGCGACCTGGCCCGATTGAGAAAACTGGGACCGCAAATTGCGGCCGCGGGACCCTGCGGCTGCGCCGGCGCCGCGCGGCTGAAGCCATGAGCCCCATGAGTACCCCGCCACCCCTTGTCCTGGTCCTCTGCACCGGCAATTCGTGCCGCAGCCACCTGGCCGAGGGCATCCTGCGCGCCACCGCCGGCGATATCCTGACCGTCGCGAGCGCGGGCGCCCAGCCTGCCGGTTACGTGCATCCGCTCGCCGTCCAGGTGATGCGGGAGATCGGCATCGACATTTCCGGACACACCTCAAAGCCCTTGAGCAACTTCTTATCCATGCCGGTGGAGACCGTGATCACCGTCTGCGGCAATCTGGACGGAGCGTGTCCGATCTTCCCCGGACAGATCAACCGGCACCATTGGCCGTTTGACGATCCCGCGCGCGCCGTCGGCACCGATGACGAAAAGCTCGAGGTCTTCCGGCGGGTGCGCGACGAGATCCGGAAGACGTTCACCGCCTACGCCGACGGCCGGAGGGACGCGCTCAAGGCAACCGGGATTCCGCCTGCACGATGACTCCTGGTCGGATGATTGTTCCGCTAATTTGGCCGAATCCATGAGCGACGCCGCGAAACGGCTCAATTTCTTTGAGCGTTACCTCTCGCTCTGGGTGCTCGCCTGCATGGCCGTGGGCGTGGCGCTCGGCAAGCTCCTGCCCGGAGCGATCGGCGCTTTGAGCAGGCTGCAATTTGGCCAGGGCTCCCAGGTCAACGTGCCCATCGCGGTCCTGATTTGGCTGATGATCTATCCGATGATGCTGAAGATCGACTTCGGCTCGCTCGTGGGCGTGACGAAGCGACCGAAGGGATTGTTGGTGACCCTCGGGGTCAACTGGCTCGTGAAGCCGTTCAGCATGGCCTTGCTGGCCTGGCTATTTTTTCGCCATCTTTTTTCTCCCTGGGTCGATCCGGCCACGGCCCGCGACTACACGGCGGGCTTGATCATCCTGGCGGCGGCGCCGTGCACGGCCATGGTGTTTGTCTGGAGTTACCTGACCGACGGCGACCCGGCATATACGCTCGTCCAAGTTGCGGTCAACGACCTCATCATGTTGGTGGCTTTCGCCCCCATCGTCATGGTCTTGTGCGGCGTGGCCCATGTGGTGGTGCCGGCGAAGGTGCTGATCACATCGGTCGTCGTGTTCATCGTCATTCCCCTGGCCGCCGGATGGCTGACCCGCCGGCTCGTGTTGCGAGCCCACGGCCCGGATTGGTTCGAGCGGGTCTTTCTGGCGAGGTTCCATCCGGTGACGGTGCTCGCGCTCTTGGCCACGCTCGTGCTCATTTTCGCGTTTCAGGCGGAGAATCTGACGACGAAGTGGCTGGCGGTGATCCTCCTGGCGGTGCCGATCACGCTGCAGGTCTACTGCAACAGCGGATTGACCTACCTTCTGATGCGGCGGCTCAAGGTGCCGCAAAATATCGCGGCCCCGGGCGCCCTCATCGGCGCGAGCAATTTCTTCGAGTTGGCGGTGGCCGTGGCGATCACCCTGTTCGGCCCGGGTTCGGGGGCGGCCTTGGCCTGCGTGGTGGGCGTGCTCGTGGAGGTGCCGGTCATGCTGTCGGTGTGCAAGGTCTGCAACGCTTCGCGCGTCTGGTATGCGGACGGATTCCGCGCCGCGCCGAAGACTCGGGTTTCTTGAGTCGAGTATGGGAACCGGTTTCGGGAATTGGGAGGCGTAGCCCGCAAATTTCATGAAAACGGCTGAAGATCGATCGAAACGACGAGCAGGGGTGAGCGAAGACGACCCAGGTGGGCCTTCCGGCCCATCGCCGGGAGTTTTCGCCCGCCCATGCCCGGCGGCTTCGCTCGAGATTCGGCCGATTTTCATGAAATTTGCGGGCTAACCTATTTGCGATAAGACGGACAGAGCCCGTCGACAAATTGGTAGCCGCGGGGACCAAGGGCATAGGATTCGATTGTGGCGCGGCTGATGTCAGTGGTCGCGGAGGGACGGAGGAGCAGCCCGACGAATACACCGATAAGCGGAATCGCGCTTTTGAGGTCATCCGCGTAAGGCGTCAGTTCCTCAGTGCTGCCGGCGTACCGGTCGCGGGCCCGGATCTGAGCGAAGAGGTCGCCGATGATGGCTCGACGGGAATGCGTGGTGGCCGCGCGTTCGAGCAGTCCGGGAATCCCCAGCCGGGTGCGGACGCCCGGGCGGCCCGTGGCCATGGGACCGGGATTTTCGCCGAGCGCCACGCGGACGAGGGTCTCGGCCAGGTTCACGCCGCCGAGCAGGGCGTTGACCGGCTCGAGCAGGCGGGGGCTTGCGTCGATGTAGCGCGGGCGCTCGGGCTCGCCGCCCTCGAGAATGTAGTCGAACGCGAGCGCCCCGTGCCAGCGCAGGCGTTCGCCGATCGCCTGAAGGTGGAGGATCACCGCGGGCCGATGCGTGCTTTCCTTGAGGACGTCTCCCCCACCCGGTCCTTCGATGAGTTGCCGGTAGGAGTGGAGGGCGACGAGCGTTCCGTTGGCGAAAACGGCTTGGACGCGTTCCAGCGGGCCGCGCACGATCTGCTGGACGATCAACGCTGGATATTCCGGAAGTATGCGATCGGCGGACGAAGCGTCGGCAGCGAAACGTCCGCAAAGCTCCTCGAGCTGGCGCTCATTCCGGATGCGATGCATCCCGAGGCTGGCCGTGCCCGCATCGGTTTTCACGAGGCAGGCGCCGTCCGATCGCAGGAGCGCGGCGGCGTGTTGATGCAATTCGTTGGACGATCGGGCGACGAAGGTGGCCGGTTGCGGGAGGCCGGCTTGTGCCAATGTCGCGGTCAGCCGGCTCTTGGTTTGGACGGCCTGGTAGGCCGGAAGCGGGGCCACCGGCACGGCGGTGCGGGCCGCGGGCCACGTGGCAATGCGGTGGCGCAGGGCGGCGAACAGGTAGGCCTGCTCGTGAACCGGCAGCAGCACATCAAAGGGTTCGCGGGCGCACAGGGCGGCGACGGCCTCCGTGTACCCGGCCGGGTCCAGGCCGACGGCCGGCATGACATGCACCCGGTCGACCCATTTGGAATAGCCGCCGAAGCACGGCCGCTGCGGCGCGCAGAGGTCGACCCTCCGGCCGGCTCGCCCAAGTGCGGTAATCGCCTCCCGCGAAGAGAGGCTCGTTCCCTCCGACAATAGGATTTTCAAAGGCATGACGGGAAACGGTGCCGGTTTCTGATGCAGGTCCAATGGCCCGGTGGCAACGGCCAATGAGCCGACCGCTCCCCGGACGGAATGATCACAATTGCGTGGCCTTGAAGCCGGGGTTGGTCCTCTATGGTGGTATGCATGCCGCGGCAACCGGCTGGGGACGGGTGCTGGCGACGGCGGGGCGAATCGCGCTCGGCGGGGTGGCGTTGGCGGCCGCGGCGGCCGGCAGCGAACCGACGGCCGACCGGACCGCGGTGGAGAACCAGCGGGTCATCACGATGCAGCGCTTCATGGTGTCTGCGACCCGGATCGACAAGAACCCGTGGCGTTATGCGCAAGTCGACGGGTTCGAAATCCTCACCCGCGCCTCGGATCACGATACGGGCTGGTGGTTGGATGCGTTGCGCCGGGGCACGCTGATCGAGGACCAGGTGCTGCCGAAGGACTGGCTGCCGGATCCGGTCGTGCCATACACCGTGATCATCGACGACACCGATCTGAACACGGTGCCGATCCGCGAACTGCGCTCGCAGGAGATCGTCTTCGACACCCCGCGCGATGCGTTG
>CAZWMF010000438.1:0-3904 GCA_964634535.1 uncultured Opitutaceae bacterium
TACAAATGGGCAACATCCGGCGTTTTTCCGGCCATCGACCCGGTCCGGATCACCGGGCCGTCCCGCCGCGGCCCGCTCGGCCACCGCGGCCAATTCTCCTTTTAATTTATTCATCAAGTTTATTACTTGACCTATCAATTTATCTCGGCAACCTTGCCCCGCGATGAAACTCCTGTTGATCGCCCCCGCCAGCGGCAAGTGGCGCGACATCGGCCGGGCCCCCGTCTTCAACGGCCGGACCTTCCGCTTTTCCCTCCTGAGCCTCCTCAGCGTCGCGGCGGAGACCCCGCCGGACTGGACCGTGCAGATCGTCGACGAACAGATCGAGCGCGTGCCCTGGGACGGCGCGGTCGATCTGGTCGGGATCACCTGCATGACGGCCGCGGCGCCGCGCGCCTACGCGATCGCCGCCCGGTTCCGCCAGCGCGGGGTGCCGGTGGTCCTGGGCGGCATGCACCCCACCCTCTGCCCGAAGGAGGCGCTTGCCCACGCCGACGCGGTCGTCGCCGGCGACGTCGAGGGTCTCTGGCCCCGGGTCATCGCCGAGGTCGTGACCGGCCGTTCGCAGGGCGTTTATCGGCAGACCGTCCCCCCTGACCTCCGCGGCCTCAAGCGGCCGCCGCGGCACCTCCTGCGCCGCCGCGGCTATGCCACCGTCGACGCCGTGCAGGCCACCCGGGGCTGCCCCCACGGCTGCGAATTCTGCTCGGTGTCCGCCTATCACCGCCGCCTGCACCGCCAGCGCCCGGTCGAGGAGGTCATCGCCGAAATCGCCGACCTGCCCGGCCGCTTCTTTGTGTTTTCCGACGACAATCTCGTGGCCGACCGCGCGTTTGCCGCCGCTTTGTTCACCGCGCTGCGCCCCCTGCGCAAGCGCTGGATCACCCAGGCCTCCCTCGACATGGCGGACGACGACGCCTTCGTCAACTTGGCCGCCGAGGCCGGTTGCCTCGGCGTATTCATCGGCATCGAAACCTTCGCGGCGGCCAATCTGGCGGCAGTCGGCAAGTCGTGCAACCGGGTGGAGCGCTACCGCGGAGCGATCCGCCGGCTGCACGCCCACGGCATCGGCGTGGAGGCCGGGATCGTGCTGGGATTTCCCCACGATCGGCCCGACGTCTTCGAGGGGGCGCTGCGGATGCTCGAGGACCTGGAGGTGGATATCGTGCTGCCGTCGATCTTCACGCCCCTGCCGGGTACGCCGCTCTTCGCGCGCCTGCAGGACCGCATCCTGGACCGGGACTGGACGCATTATGATTTCGACCACGCGGTGTTCCAGCCCTGGGGCATGTCGACCGAGGACTTGGAGGCGGGCCAGGCCTGGCTGACCCGGGAATTCTATCGGCCCTGGCGCATCGGCCGCCGCGTCTGGCGCCACCTGTGGCGTCCGCGTCCCCTCGCCTGCCTGCCGTTTTTGACCGCCATCAATGTCGCCTTCTACGGGCGCACCGTCCGCTGGCACCTCCGCGGCTGGAATCCCGCCCGAACCTGATGGCCTGAAGCTGCCCGGACCGCGCTTCGCCGAAGGCGCGCCCGCCGTCCTTGCGCCATTTCGTCACGACCGCGCAACAATGGGTCGGTTGAACCAATTAATGCTCCACCTTCGCCAACCGATGCAATGTCGGGCCGCCCGAGTCGGCTCAAGATCGCTGCTCGTCCGATTCGCGCTCGCGCGGCCGGGCGGGACCCAAGTCAAATGCCCCTGCGATCCTCGAGCCGCCAGCCTTCCGCGCGGGAAACCGCGGCCGGAGTCGCGGTCTGCCTCGGGCTCGCGCTAACCCTGGGCTGGCTCCTCCGCACCCAGGCGCATTTTTCCCCGGCGGTCAGCATGGCCTTTCACTCCGGCCCGGCCGAGGACGCGACGGCGCCGGCCCGGCGGCCGGACCTGCTCGCCACCTGGCCCGCGTCCCTGCGGCCCATGAGCGCGGCCGAATCCTTCTCCCCGGCCAGCCTGTCGGACAAGATCGACGGCAAAGCCGAGGTCTACCTGGCCGCGGGCGTCGCCGGGCTGCGCAGTCAGCGCCTGGCGCTCGCCGCCGCCGCCGGCACCTGGATCGAACTCTTCGTTTTCGACATGGGCACGCCGGCGAACGCCTACTCCGTCTACAGCTCCCAGAAGCGCACCGACGTCACCGATCTGGCGCTCGCCGACTACGCCTACCGCGCGGGCAACGAGTTGGCCCTCGTGCACGGTCCCTACTACGTCGAGGTGGTCGCCACCGACGAAGGGGCCGCCACCCTGGCGGCCGCGACCGAACTCGCGCACCGCTTCGTCGCGGCAACCCCCGTCTCGGTCCACGCCGACATGCGCGCGGACGCAGCCCGTTTTCCCACCGACGGGCTCATCCCCGGCAGCGTGACGCTTCTGAGCGCCGACGTGTTCGGTTTCGACCAGCTCAAGGATGTCTTCGTCGCCCACTACCGGGACGGCAAGGACGAACTCACCCTGTTCGTCGCCCGGCGGACCAATTCCGCCGAAGCCCGGGCCGGCGCCGCGGCGCTGCGCGGCTTTTTCGTCGACGACAGCGGCGGCAAGGAGACCGCCGCGCCGGCCGCGCCCCCCGGCGCCGTGATCATCGACGAGGACGGCAGCTTCGACGGCGTGTTCACGGCCGGTCCATTCCTCGCCGGCGTGCACCAGGCCGCGAGCCGCGCCCAAACCGAACGCTGGCTGCTACGCCTCCACCAATCTCTCGGCGATCAGCCATGAATCCATCCCAGCCGCCTCCCGATTCCGCCTCGACCCGGCGCGCATTCATTCGCAACGGCCTGCACGCCGGCGCGGCGATCGCCGCAACCGGCGGCCTGGCCGCCTGGCTGTGGGACCGCCATCCGCCCGGAACGCTCAACCATCGCGCCACGGCCGCAGCCCTGCCCGACTTTGCCCTGAAGGATGCCGGGCCAAAAATGGCGATCATCTCCGGCGCCGATCGGGTGCGCACGCTGCAGCGCGGACTGCTGGCGCTCGGCGGGATCGGCCGCTTCATCCAGCGCGGCGACCGCGTCCTTTTGAAGGTCAACGCCGCGTTCGCCGCGCCCGCCATCCTCTCGGCCACGACCAACCCCGAACTGGCCGCCGAACTCGTGCGCCAATGCCGCGCGGCCGGCGCCTCCGCCGTGCTCGTGGCGGACAACCCGATCAACGACCCGGAGAGTTGTTTCGGATTGTCGGGGATCGCCGCGGCCGTGAGCGCCGCCGGCGGCACGGTCATCCTGCCCCGGACCGCCGATTTCGCCCCGCAGACCCTGCCCGGCGGACGACTGATCCGCAACTGGCCGGTCCTGCACGAACCGTTCCGCGGGGTCACCAAATTGATCGGCGTCGCCCCGGTCAAGCACCACGCCCGCGCCGGCGCCTCGATGACCATCAAGAACTGGTACGGGCTGCTCGGCGGCCGCCGCAATCAGTTTCACCAGGACATCAACGGCATCATCGTGGAACTGGCGCAACTCGTGCGGCCGACTCTGGTCGTGCTCGACGGAACCACGAGCATGATGACCAACGGCCCGACCGGCGGCTCGTTGGCCGATCTCAAGTCCACCCACACCCTGATCGTCAGCACCGATCCGGTGGCGGCCGACGCCTTCGGGGCGACGCTTCTCGACAAGACGGCCGCCGATCTGCCCTACCTGGCCCGGGCCGCGGCCGCCGGCTGCGGCACCCTCGACTTCACGACGCTGCGGCCGATCCGCGATTCCGTCGCATGAAAATTTCCACCGCCCGGCGCCTCGCCCAGATCTTCTTCTTCGCGACCTTCCTGTGGTTGGTGCTCGTCGCCACGGTCGGCACCGGCTGGACCCAGTGGCGCGGCTGGCCGATCAGCTGGTTCCTGCAATTGGACCCGCTCGCCGCGGTCGGCACGGTCCTGACGACCCATTCGCTGCACCCCGGCCTCGCCTGGGC
>CAZWMF010000439.1:0-3903 GCA_964634535.1 uncultured Opitutaceae bacterium
CGTGCCGTAACCGTCATTGCCAAAGGCGTAGGGATCGACCGCCGCCACGTCGTAAAAGCCGTCCCCCAAGGTGAGCGGAGCGATGTTCGCCGTGGCAAAATCGCCGAGCGAAGGCCCGGTGCCGGCGGTGACCGTGGCCGAAGCGATCAGGGCGCCGCCATCCGACCACAAATCGATCGGGATGTCCTGCGACTGGGCCGTGCCCTCGGGCAAATAGGCGGCCAGGGCGGTCACCGTGACCGGCGAGGTGACTTGAAACTCGTAGCCGATATCGAAATCGTAATTGTTTCCAACCGTGCCGGGGCTCGTAAAATTGACGCCGAGCTGTTGGGCCGATGCGCTGGACAGGAAGGCGATCATCGCGACCGGGATGATGCCCAAATAGTGAAACTTCATAGGAGCGGATTCTGGATTGAAGACAGTTGTGGACCGATGGCCACAGACTGGAATGCTGTAACCAAGGCACCGTCAGCAGCATCCGTGCCGATATCGAAAGACTCGGCTCCGACCGGGCCAAGATATTACATAAACGTCTTATTAATAAGACCTACCAAATTCTCGTTTTTGAGTAATTCTGTCACGGTCGGCCAGGCGCCGTTGGCGAAATCTGTAAGGATTATCCGTCATTCGAGCTACTTTGATAGGAATTAGATTCTAATGGCTTAGATAATAATATCTTCTGCAACTCGCATAAATTGTAACAAAACCCGACACTTCGCGGAATTCGGTCCCTCGATTGGCCGGGATGACCAGGCCCCGAGGGCCGTGCCCTTCACCCCGCTTACCGCTCTAGCGATTCCCCAGAGCACTCGATCATCTCGGAGGTGCTGAAGCGTTGTCCGGCCGTTCGCCCAATGACTTCTGCAAACGCACCAGGCGCGCGCGTTCCCCGGGCTCGGTTGCAAAACGCAGGCCAAAGGCGCAAAGCGCGGCCGCATCCTCAGTGAAGCCATACTGGGCGTGAAGGCGGACGTCGGCGCACACCAGCTCGCCATCGTAGGGGAACCGGGCGACGCCCTCGTCGATGACCGCCAGGTGCGCGGGCTTGGGCGGCACGCCGGCATGGGTCCACGTCTCCGCGATAAGCGCGTAGGTGTCCGGCAGCGCCGGCGGCACGGTCCGGCCCTGAAACAAGGACGCGAATACATCGGCCAGTTGAGCAGCGGCCAAGCGGCCGGCAGGCGCCAAGGGGTGGGCGAGGGCGAACCGCAAGCGCAGACGAGCCAGTTCGACATAAGCCCGCGCCCGCCGCGTATCTTGGGAAACGGCGGCCGCGAGAAATTGCCGGGCCCGGTCGCCATGGCCGGCGGCCGCCTCCTCGAGACCCAACGACGCCAGGAGTTGCGGGTCGCGCGAACCCCGAATGTACGGCGCGATCAGGCTTAAATGCGCATCCGCCGGCCGACCGGCCAAGCGCTGGGCTTCGCCCACGATGCGTCCGACCTCCGCATCCGCGGCGGCGCGCCAGACGAGGGTGGGCACGGACGCCGGGGCGCCGCCGTGGGCCCCTTGGATCGCAAAGGCCAAAGCTCGGCTGAAGTCGGTGTAGGCCCAGAAGGCCCGCTCCAGAGTCAATTCGTCGGTCCCGAAGCAGCGCCGCAGGGTTTCCGCACTGACCGGTTCGCGCGCCGCCCGCTGGGCAAACTCCCAAAAGGCCGCCCGATACCGGCCCTGCTGACCAAAGAGGCAAAAGTGCGTGAATTCATAGGCCTCGCGCTGGTTCGGCGTGTCGAGGGGACTGTCGGGGTCGACCGCTTCGGTGGTGCCCGCGAACAGCGGCACGAGCGCCGCGAAGCTGCCGTCGCGCAGCGCCACCCCGCGCGCCTCGTCGCGGCCGGCGGCGCGCGCGGCGAGATTGGGGTCGTCGCCCCAGGCCGGCACCACAATCTGGTCGCCCGGATATTCCAGGGTGGCCAGAATTCGTCCGAGTCCGACCCGCAGCCACGGGGGAACCCGCTCGCCCAGGCGGGTCAGCACAAAATTCGCGAATTCCTGGTGCAGGATGTTCTGCGCGAAGTCGGGCGAACCGGCGGCGGCATCGCCGGCCGCGGCATCGCAGGCGACGACGATCGCCGCCATTTCTTTGTCCTGGTAGGAGACGCTCAGGGTGGCGCCGGCCTCGGCCTGGAGTCCCGGCGGAACCAGCCGTGCGAACGCGCGCGCGCGCCCGCAGAGTATCAGCGTGGCCGGCACCGCCGCATTCAGGCGCTCGAGCGGCCAGATCGCCTCGACCGCCCGATGAAATCGCAGAAAGTCGTCCACCGCCCTCGCGGCCGAACCGCGCCCGGTGCTCGACAAGATTTCGAAGCCGGGCACCGCCGCGTAATCCCACGCCTCGGGCGGAGGCAATATCCGCGTATCGGTTACGACGAAGGCCGGCAGGACGACCAACCCGGCACCCGCCGCCGGGGCCGCCGCCCGCCCACCGGCGGCCAGACCGAGCGCGGCTAAAAAAAAGACGGCGGGTTTCACGCGAAGGACGGAGCCATAGTATGGCCGCTCCAGCCGCCGCCGGCAACCCGCCCCGACGAGAGTTTGCAAATCCCCGGGGTTTGCCCCGAGAATGCCGACCGCGTGCGATGAGCGCCTCAATTCCAGTCAGGTGGCGGACAGCGTTCCCCCGCCTCGGATTCGACTCCGGGGCTCGATGACCGCGGGTCCCTTCTTGCTGGTCGCCGGACTGGGCCTGATCGCCGGCCTGGGGGCGGCCGGTTGGGCGCCGCGGGTTTGGCGGGCGGCGACCGTGCTGGCCGCGAGCGCCGGCCTGGCCGCGGCCGCGCTCGTCCTCTGGGGCGGGGCCGCCTGGGAATGGCGGAGCGGCCTGGCGCCAGGCGGCGAACCCATCCATTTGCGCTGCGACGCCCTGAGCGCCTTCTTTCTTGCGCTGCTCGCCTTGGTCGGCGGGGCCGGCGCCGTCTACCAGCACGCCTACTGGCCGGATCGCGCGCACCCGCGCTCGGCCCGCGCCGGCCGATTCTGGTGGAGCGGACTGCTCGGCTGCACCGGCCTGGTCCTGCTCGCGTCCAATGGTCTCCATTTTCTTCTCGCCTGGGAGCTCTTCGTCGTCTGCTGCTTCGGCCTGATCGTCATGGACGCGCGGCGCCCGGACGTCCGGGCCGCCGGCTGGCTGTATCTGGCCGCCTCCCACACCTCGAGCCTCTGCCTGTTTGCTTTTTTCGCCAAACTGGCGGCCCACACCGGAACCTGGGATTTGGGACCGTTGCGCGACCGCCCGGACTTGGCCCCGCTGTTTTGGCTGGCGCTCATTGGCTTTGGCGTGAAAGCCGGCCTCTTCCCCCTGCACGTCTGGCTGCCGTCGGCGCACGCGAGCGCGCCGAGCCACGTGTCGGCCATGCTCTCGGGCGTGACGCTCAAATTGGGCATCTACGGGCTCGTCCGCTTCACCGGCTGGCTGCCGACGCCGGCCTGCGCGGGCTGGGTGGTCGCCGGGCTCGGCGTGGCGAGCGCCGTGCTGGGCGTCGCCTTTGCGCTGGGCCAGCACGACCTGAAGCGGCTGCTCGCCTATCACAGTGTCGAGAACATCGGAATCATTCTGATCGGGCTCGGTTTTGCGCTGATCGCGGCGCGCACCGGCCATCCGGTCTGGGGATTCTTGGCGTTGAGCGGGGCCCTCCTGCATGTCTGGAACCACGGGATCTTCAAAGCGCTGCTTTTCTTCGGGGCCGGCGCGGTCGTCCACGCCACCGGCACGCGCGAACTGAGCCGCCTGGGCGGCCTCGGGCTGCGCATGCCGTGGACGGCCGGGCTGTTCGCGGTCGGCGCAGTCGCGATTTGCGGACTGCCGCCGCTCAACGGGCTCGTGAGCGAATGGCTCGTGTACCTCGGCCTGTTCGGAGCGGCCGGTTCGCCCGCGGGCGTGGCGATCGGGGCCGCGGCCGCCGC
>CAZWMF010000440.1:0-3898 GCA_964634535.1 uncultured Opitutaceae bacterium
AGCAGACCGCAGCTCCGCTAACAGTCACCGCACAGGCGGTTGATGCACCGGCCGACAACGAGCGAACCCTGCTGGACAGGCCGGTGACCTCGACGGGCGTCGGGCTGGACCCAGTTGATGAAGCGTTGCACTTCAGCGTTGGGCGCGGTCTGCACCGTCGTCAGGGCGGTCGTTTGACCGGTTCCACACTCCGTCAGGGCGTCGTTTACGAGCTGAACAAAATTCATAAACGACCCCTAGCGAGTTTCTTAGACGTCCACCTCGGCGAGGATCGAGCGCAACCAGGCGCGACCCTTGGGGTTTTCATCACGCAGCACTTCAAACGGAAAGATCGCGCCGGTGCGCGGGATCAGTTCCGACCGATCGGGTTCGATCGGGTTGCGTACCTGCCGGTACTTCGTCTCTTTCATGCGGGCCAACACCTCGACGTACTTGCGCTTGACATTCGTCGGGACATCGCGCCACACCACTTGGTTGGTGCCATTGACGGCCAAGACCACATGGTCCGGGTCCTCTTCGTTCGCGCTCGGATGGAGAAGAACCTCGACCATCTCGTTCATGAACTCTTCGTCTTTCAACAGCTTCGCCAGGGCGGGGTCTTCATTGACCGGCTCGATTTGAACCGCTTCAGTGATGACATCGACTCCAGCTTTTGCCAGCTTGGCATTCGCAACCATTTGGTGACCATCCTCTCATTTGGTGAAAAACCCCGAGCCTTGCAGGGCCCGGGGGTAGCCGGCACGTCTGCCGGAAGTCAGCCGGCTCTTAGGCCAGCGAGTTCGCCGGCCAGGAGGCCAGCTGGTACACCGTGACGGTGCCGCCCGCGCCGGTCAAGCCGGTCCAGGTCGTGTAGAACGTCACGCCCGTGATCGCCGCAGCGACTGGGGCACCCCACGCAGCCGGCAACTGCAGGCCGGTGGCGGAGGTCGTGGTAACCGTGAAGGCGGCGATCGGCACGAGGCCAACGGTCACCTGGGTCACGGTCTGGCCGGAGTCCGCGTTGACCACACCGGAGCTCGACACGGGGTCGAAGGCGCCTTGAATGGCCGGCACGGGGGCCGTTTGCGTGCTGTCAACGACCTGGCCCTGCACGACGTAGCAGTAGGGCGTGCTCGCGCCACCGGTGTAATCCACCAGGAACACGAACATGCACTTTTGGTTCGGCAGCAGGTTCTTCGGAGCGATCTGACCTTGGTAGGTCGAGACCGCGCCGGAGGGCAGGAACGTCGGCACTTGGTTGACGATGGCGCTCAGGTTCTTCAGAATGCCGTTGAAGACGAAGGCGCCGGTACCGGAGGTCGTGAGCGCGCAAGTGCCGGCCGCGGTATTGACCGCAGCGGCGCTGGCGAGGTTCAGAAACCCACCGTTCGATTCGGAAATGTTCAAGCTCATGTCTGTTCCTTAGCGCTGGGATACCGGGTACACGGCAAAGCCGTCCGGGCCCAAGTTGAAATACGTGACGGTGAGGCCGGCCGTCGCCAGCGACGTAGTGCCGCCGGTGAACGCGCCTGCGCTGACGTCCTGGAGAATCACGCCACCCAGCACCAGGATGTAATCCGGCGAGGCGCTCGTGTCGGTCGGGATCGGCCACTGCAAGCCAGCCAGGCTGGTCGCGGAACCGACAACAACCGGGGAGACCCAGGTGTACAGCGTGCCAGCGGCGTCAATCCCAAAGAGCGCGCAGCCCGACTGGCCAGTGGCCAGATTCAGACCGGTGAGCGCAGGGAAAGCGGAGCCCCCAGCTTTGCTGACCATCTGGCCGGTGATCATCACGATCAGCGGCGAGCCGCCCAACGTCACCGTGGCGGCGCTGGTCGTGAGACCGGCAGCCGTCATGATGAAGTTGTTGAACTGCGAGAAGAAAATCTCCTCGATGGCCTGGCGGGTCAGCCCGTCACTGATGGAGTAGAACCATTTCTTGAAGAATGCCCACATGGTCAGCTCCCGGTTACAGTGCGGTGACGCCGGCCTCGATACGAACCAACCAGGCCTCGTTCAGGCGAACGGCTTGGAAGTAGGTATTGGCACCGACGTAACCAAACTGGCCCAACGGGTTGGCATGGTTCGTCTGCGAGGCCTTCAGGACGATCGGCTTGAGCGCGGCCATCCCCTTCAGAGCGATCTGGCCCCACGCATCTTCGCCCAGCACGAGGAACGGATAGACGTCCACGTTGGTGGCGCCGATGGAGATCAGGCCGTTCAGCGTCGCGGAGCCCGCGCCGGAAAAGGCACGGAACAACGGCGACAGGATGAAGCGCATGTCTTCGCAAGCGCCGATCTCACGGTCGTGGACAGGCTTGAAGCTGCCATAGTCCTCGACGCGGGTGAAGCCCGGCAGGTTGCGAATGTCGCTGGCGCAGTCCGTGTGCGCGAAGCACAGGAAGGTCGGCTGCACGGCGCGGGTCGCAAAATCCGGTCCCGGAGCGATGCGCGACGTGATGCGCTTGGCACGGTTGGCTTCCAGCGAACGAATCGCTTTGCGCACCGCGTTGAGCGAGATGGGCGAGGCCACCGAGGCGCGCGAACTCACGCCGCCGGCGTACACGACCGAGGATCCGGCCTTGAGCGTGCCGTAGCGCACGAGCTCCAAAACTTCGGCCAGCGTCTCGCCAACCAGCTTTTGCATTTCCAGCGGGATGTCGTCTTCGTACAGCGCTTCGACCTTCTGCGAGAACTTGAACAGGATGCCGAACTGTTGCAGCGTGGCCGAGATGTCCTGGAACGTGATCGTGTTGCTGTTGGGCGTCACGCCTTCGGCCAAGATGAAGTCCGAATAGTTCAGGCCGTTTGCGCCGCCGGGGGTACCGACGTAGCGGGTCGTGTTTTCGATCGCCAGACCGGTCGTGTTGGCGCCGAACGGAAGGGTCCGGCGGAAGACGATCGTGTCGGTTGCGTTCATCGGCAGTTCGCGCTGCGTGCCAAAGTCACCCAGAACGGTGATCGGCTCCGCGTGCTCGAGCATGCCCTGCGCCGCACGGATCAGATTCCGCGATGGTGCAGTGCCGTATTGTTGGATAGCCATGGTGGTACTCCGAAAATTGGTTGGTTAGCGCCGGGCTCGAGCGGCCAGGCGCGCTTGTTTCTCTTCTTCCCAGATCTGGTCGGCAGACTTCTCGCTCTCGCTCACCGGGGCCGCTGGCGCCGGACGACGAGGGTTACCTGCTGCCGCAGCCAGTCGGGCTGCACGTTCCTTCGCGACGTCCCGGGTGGAGTCGACCTTCGTCGTTTCCCACTTGTCCAGAACGCCAATGACGTCGTCCGCATTGGTGCTGTTGACCAAGACCTTCGTTTCCGCGGGCTGGGCATTGAACCAGGCCTTGAACGCATCGGTCCTGACTTCAGTGCGCCAGTGGCGATACGCGCCGTAGATCTTCGCTTCCTCAACACCCAGGATCACAGCCTGACGAACCGACCCAATCTCGCGCTGCAACTGCTCTTGGAGGGCGCTCAGGTCCACGGCCGCGGCTGCGGGCGGGGGCTCGACACCAACTCGTTCTTCAATCGCGGCTGCCCAGTCGGGGAAGTCGTTCTTCAGCTGCTCCCACTTGTCG
Organism: uncultured Opitutaceae bacterium; assembly: GCA_964634535.1. Classification (GTDB taxonomy): domain Bacteria; phylum Verrucomicrobiota; class Verrucomicrobiia; order Opitutales; family Opitutaceae; genus Palsa-1447. The sequence goes on from CAZWMF010000440.1 coordinate 3,552, forward strand.
AGAGATTTTGCTGCTGCTTTTACCGCTTGCTGGTTCGGGGCACGGCCGGCGGCTGCTGCCGCTGCCGACTGAGACACTGCCATTTCACGCTGGATCGCGGCCACCCGCCCGGAACTGGAGCTGACCTCGTGGGTCAACTTGTCGATCACGGCTTGCAGACCCCCGACTTTCTCGAGGACCTCTTTGAGCTCTGGCGGGACTGCTGGCGCTGCCGGGGCCGGTGCGGGTGCTGGCGCAGCTACAGGAGCCGGTACGTCCGGGTCCAAGCTGTAGTTCGGAGTCTTCGCGGCCCGTTCGGCGGCTAGCTCCTGCCACATCTGCTCTTCGGTCGGCTGGTCAGCCGGGTT
>CAZWMF010000441.1:0-3893 GCA_964634535.1 uncultured Opitutaceae bacterium
CCATGGATTGATGGCCGTCGCGCAAGACGGTGTTGTTGAAGAGAACGGGTTTCATTTTACGGGTTCGAATCTGGGTGGCGTACGGGGCGGGAGCCCCGCGGTGTCCTTGACAAAGCGGAAGTCATGCGAATGCCAGCGCCGGCGATTTCCAGAATCATCGGAATACGGGATCATTCTACGACGGATACGGCCTTAACGCACACCATTAAAATGCGCGTATTTGGCGTTCTGGCCCCTGTTTTTAGACCGGCCGCCGCACCGGCGGAACGCCGGACGGGCGCCGCGGGCCACGGCGAGCGGCGGGCGCAATCGCGCCTACGCCCCGGGGCGCAATCGAAGCTCCGCTTGGCGGTTTCGACGATCACGGCATCGCATGGATCACGGTGCGCTCGGGTCGGCCAGGCCGCCGTCGCGCGTTTGCAGGCGGCCGTCCGCCCAAATGGATCGCCTTGGCCAACTTCTGGGAGAGCGAGGCCAGCGAAATATAAAGATCCTCGTTGTGCACGATCACGCCGTCCGGCACTCGGAGCCGGACCGGCGCAAAATTCCAGATGGCGCGGATGCCGCCCGCGATCATCACATCGGCGACCGTCTGAGCTTGCGAGTCGGGCACGGTGATGATGCCGATCAGCACGTGCATCCGCGCGGCCAGGTCGGCCAGTCTGTCGATCGGCAGCACCTGCGTGCCGTGGATCCGGGAGTCGATTTTGGCCGGATCGGCATCGAATGCCGCCACGATCTTCAGTCCGCACTGCTCGAACTTCCGGTACCCGATCAGGGCCGAGCCCATGCTGCCGGCGCCGACCAGAAAGGCTTCGGACACATTCTTCCACCCGAGAAACGACTCGAGCGCGTCGATGACCTCCGGCAGGACGTAACCGATCCGGGGCCGTCCACCGATCCGGGCGGTCTCGAGGTCCTTGCGAACCTGCGTGGGGTCGAGCCCCAATTCCGCCCCGATATCCGTGCACGAGACGCTCAGGCGACCTGACTCCGCCCACGTCTTGAGAAAACGGTGGTAGAGGGGCAGCCGGCGCAAGGTCGGCTCAGACACGAACTTGGGAGAAGGATTGTTCAGGCGGCGAACCCGCTCCGAGAAGGAACAGGTCGCCTCCTTACTATCGAGAAGTATTTCTCGAATGGAATCCCAATGCGCCGGGCCAACGTCGATTCAAACGCGGCTTATCGGCCCCATTATTTTAGGGCAATTGCACCTCGCCGGTCAGTCGGATGTCCTGCGACGACGCTCCGACCAGGACTCCGTATTTGCCAGGGGCCAGACTCCATTGGTTCAGCGTCGCGTCGAAATACTCGAACGACCGCGCTCCCAGGGCGAACGACGCGGTCGCCGTTTCGCCCGGCTGCAGCATCACCTTGGCGAAGCCCTTCAACTCCTTGATGGGACGGTCCACGGGAGCCTTGGCCGGGGTCACATAAAGCTGGGCCACCTCGGCGCCCGCGACCGGTCCGGAGTTGGTGATATCCACCCGGGCCACCCAAGTCTGGTCGCCCGTCTTCTCTACGCGCAAATTGCTGTAGTTGAACGTGGTGTAGGAAAGTCCGTAACCGAAGGGAAACAGGGGGGCTTTGTCGTGCCGATCGTAATAGCGGTAGCCGACGAAGACGCCCTCGTCGTAGTGAATCTGCAGGTCGGGCGCCTGGTAGCCCGAGAATGCCGGCGATTGGCTCCGGTCCTGAATATACGAGAACGGCAGCTTGCCCGACGGATTGACCGCCCCGAGCAGGATTTGGGCGAGCGCCGTACCGCCTTCCTGTCCGGGGTAAATGGCTGCAATCACCGCCTTGGCTTGGCCAAACCACGGCTGCATGATCACCGGCACGCCGCCGTAGACGACGACGATCGTGTTGGGATTGGCCGCGACGACGGCCCGCACGAGGTCGTCCTGGCCGCCGGCCATCTTAAAGTCGGCGACATCGTTGCCCTCGCCCTCGAGATCGGCGGTGTTGCCCACGCAGACGATCGCCACGTCCGCCTTCTTGGCGGCGTCGACCGCATCGGCGATAGTCGGCAAGCCCGACAGTTGGCCGGGCAGGCGCCAGCCGAGCTGGAGCGAGGCGCCGCCGCCGTACTGGTTGTAGTCGAGCCTCAGGGCGTAGGCCCGGTTCGCCTCGAGGTGGATCGTGCTCATCACGCTCGTGGCTCCGTGCTTGCCCCAATTGTCCGCAATCAGGTGGCCGTCGATGTACAGCCGCGAGCCATCGTCGCTCGTCGTGCCCAGAACGTAGCCGCCGGTGATGGTCGGCACCAATTGGCCGGTGTACCGGACGCTATAATCCGTGGCCTTGAGCCGCGGGTCGGGGCTCTTGCCATCGCCAAACTCGAATTCAACCCGCGGTTCGACCCGGCTGAACACCGGCGAACCCTGGAGCAGCGGATTGTCGAAGTACTCGGCCTGCAACCCCGCCGTCCGGCCGTCGGGCGTGCGCAGCGCTCCGGCCGGGATCGTTTCGAGCGCGACCGGATCGAGCCGCACGCCTTCCGCAAAACTCAGGGCGACGTCCGGGCCGACCAAAGCCTTCAGGCCGTCATAGGGGCTCACCGTTTCCCAGGCCTGCACAAACGAACTGCCCCCGCCGCCGGTGCGCGCCGTCCGGGCGCTCGGGCCGATCAACGCGATCGACTTGAGCCCGCCGGTTTGCAGCGGCAGGAGGTGGTCGTTCTTGAGCAGAATGATGCTTTTTTGGGCCATTTCCACGGCCAGGGCCCGATGGCCGGCGCTGCGGATCACGCTTTCGTCCTTCACCGGGGCGGGCCGGTCGAACCAGCCGGCGGCAAACCGCACCCGCAGGTGGCGCCGGGCCTTGTCGTCGATCACCGCCAGCGCGACGCGTCCGTCCTGGACCGCCGCCTTCAGCTTGGCGCCGAACCAAATCGGCTGCGGCATTTCCACGTCGAGTCCATGGTTGGCCGCCCGATCGGCGCTATAGACCGAGACCCAGTCGGACATGACGATGCCCGAAAAGCCCCATTCATGCTTCAGCACCTCCGTCACCAAATGAAGATTTTCACTGCAGTGCTCGCCGTTCACGATATTGTAGGCCGTCATGACCGCCCGGACGTGGGCCTCGGTGACCGCCGCCTCGAACGGCCGGAGCGAAATTTCCCGCAGGGTGCGCTCGTCGACGTGCACGTTGTAGTCGTTGCGGTTCCATTCCTGGTCGTTGCAGGCGTAATGCTTGACCGTGGCGATGACGTCCTGGCTCTGGACGCCCTCGATCACGCTGACCGCCATTCGCGCGGATAGGAAAGGATCCTCGCCAAAGCTCTCGAAATTGCGTCCGCCCAAAGGATAGCGATCGATATCCACGCACGGCCCCAGGATGCACATCTTGCCCTTGGCCCTGGTCTCCTCGCCCAGGGCGACGCCGTAGCGGTATTCGAGCTCCGGGTCCCAGGACGCCGCCATGTTGAGCGGCACCGGAAAGGCCGTGGCCGTCTCGCCATTGCGCACGCCGGCCGGCCCGTCGGACATGCGGATCGGCGGGATGCCCAGCCGGTCCACGCCACCGCTATTGAATCCGGTGATGTCGCCGCCCAACAGCGCGATTTTCTCGTCCAGCGTCATGCGCTGGAGCAGATCCTCCACGCGGGTCTCGACCGGCAGGGATGGATCCCGGTAGGGAAGGTTGGGGGTCGCGCCGCCCGCCGCGGTGGCGGCGACCAGGGCAACGAGGATGAACCAGGGGGTTTTCATGGAAAGAATTAGGGCGTGCGCTCGTTGCCCCACAAGGTCGGGACATTGCCGTGCGCCTTGCGCCAGGCATCGCGCCACAAATGAATATCGGCCGGCGTGATCGCCGGCATCGGCTGGCGCTCCGCCTTGGTGAACGAGCGGGGCAGGGGAGCGGCCGCGTCTTGGTACCAATAGGCG
>CAZWMF010000442.1:0-3882 GCA_964634535.1 uncultured Opitutaceae bacterium
GGCTGGCGAACCCGAAATGCCGCTGGATTTCCCGGCTGGACGGCGGCACGCCCTGGGCGCTCTGGAACGTGCGAATGAAATCCAACACCTCCTGCTGGCGTTCGGTGAGTCCGGTAGTCATGGCAATGTGTTCATACGAACACCATCGGTATCGCCTGGCAAGACCGGGAATGACCGAATCTCGGAAGTCCGACGTCAGCCCGTCACTTCGGCGAGCGAGACTGGAGGAGCGCCTGACCCTTGGGGCTGAGAACCACGATCCGGTCGCCACCCGGGGCATAGTCGATCAGGCCCGCGATACACGCATCCTCCCAAATCGACAGGCGGGGACAGGAGGTGCGCCAAACCTCGAGGACCTGGGTGTAAGTCCGAGGCTGATCCGTCAGCCACTCCAGCAATTGCAGCGTTAGGGCGTCGGTCGGTTCAATCATCGCACTTGTTTCCGTATTTCGACTGCGTTTGTCCGCGAATTCTTCGCCCCCATGACAAGGAAAGCCGTCCTTCCGTCAATGCTTCTGCCACCCGGACACCCCCGAGGAAGGCCAGGCCCGGTTCTACCGCCGTCCGCGCAACAACCAGGCCAGCATGGTCAAGAGCCCGCTGAGCACGAGGCAGGTGACGACCGGGAAATAAAATTCGAAATGCCCGCGGCGGAAACGCACATCCCCCGGCAACCGTCCGATCCAGGTGCGGCCAATCCCCGACCACAGCACCAAGCCCACCACGGCCAGCCCCAGGCCCAGAAAAAACAGGGTTTTGCCGAACTCGTTCATGGCGACCAGGCAAGTTTCGCCGACTGGCTTACGGCTTTCAAGCCCGGCGGCTTTCGCCTAAGACCGCGGCCATGCCCGCAACCGAACCCGCGCCGCACGAACGCCTGAAACGGCTGGCGCTCGAGTGGGCCCTGCGGCACCGGCTGGCGCTGTGCGCCGCGGAGGTGCGGCTGCCGCGCTGCGGCTATCGCGCGGACGTGGCCGCCGCCTCCCCGCGCGTCACCTCGCCCAACGCGTTCACCGCGGTGTTCGAGTGCAAAGCCAGCCGTTCCGATTTCCTGCGCGACGCCGCGCCGGAGGAACGCACGCTCGCCGAGGTGCGCGCGCTCACCGACCGGCTGGCCGAACTGCGGGCCCTGATCGCCGGACACCGTCCGGATCTGCGCGCCGGCGAGGAACTGTTCGCGCAGTTCGACTGCTGGGACTTGCGGGGCCTGCGCCACGACACCCACGAGCGCCTGAGCCAACGGCTCCGCGCCGTCCAGAACCAGCTGACCGCAGGCACGAAGTTTTCGAAAATGGCCCGCTGGCGCTCCGCCAGCCTGCTCTACGCCGTCGCCGAGCCGGACGTGCTCCAGCCGTGGGAATTGCCCGACGGCTGGGGCTGGCTCGAGCGCGACCAGGACGGCCTGGTGCTCCGGGCCAAGCCCTGTCTCCACGCCACGACCGCGGCCGAGCGCAGCGCCCTCCTCGAACGCATCGCCGCCGCCGTATCCACGCGGGAATGCCGGCGCCTGGGCGCCGCCAGGCCAGGCTGGCGCGAGGATAGGACCGTGTCGCCAAAATAGCCGCCACACGGCGAGTCGTTCTTACCCGGATTTACTGAAACTGCCGGCGGAACGCTTCCAGGTCCTGCCGCACCCGGACCAACTCGGCGCGGAGCGCTGCCACCTCGGTCTCCAAGCGGGCCAGTCGCTCAGTTTCCGCCCGCACCGCGAGCGTGGCCGGTTCGGGTGGCGGCGCCACTTCGCCCGCCTCGATCGCCACCGGCCCGCCCAGACAATGGACATACCGCGGTTCCTTGAAGCCGGTTTGCCGGGCCAGCTTCTGCACGAGGGAGCGCGCCGTCAGCGCCTCCAGCACCGTGCCGACCTCCGCCAGCGCGGCAAAGGCGTGCATCCGGCTGGCGCGACCGCGCAGTTCCCCGTCGGTTTGCGGGCCGCGCAGCATCAATTCGCACAGCACGGCCGTTTCCGCCGGGTTCAATTCCAGCCGCTCGCCGAGCCGGTGGCTGTACTTCGGCACGCGGCTTTGCCCGCCGGTCGTCAGATAGGCGAGCTTCTTCTCCCGCAGCGCATCGAGCGCCCGGACGACCGTCGTCTCGTCGAACGCCACGACCGGATCGCGGTTGGAGCTTTGGTTGCACGCGTTGGTGAGCGCATTGAGCGTGAGCGGATAATAGTCCGGCGTCGTGATCTGCTTTTCGACCAGCGCGCCCAAGACGCGCACTTCGGCCGGACTCAGGATGGCGATCTCGTCCGGCATGGTCAGGCCGCCCGATTCCAGCCACCGGGCGCGGCGGCAACGCAACCCGAGTATCTCGATCCTAGGGACAGGGCGATCATGGCGCCATCGTAGGGCGGCCGGCGGGAGCAGCAAGTGACGATTGCGCCCCGGCCATCGGGTGGCAGGTCCGTTTGGCGCGGCGAGACCGCGCAGTGCATGCGAGACCCTCCTAGCCAACGCGGGCCGCTCACGCCGCGAGGTGCGTCCGCTCCGTCTTCCGCGTCCGGGCGAAGCCCGACCCCGAAAGAAACCGTCCTGGCCCGTCGAACCCTAACCGACCGCGGTCGGTGCCTTGCAATGGCCGGCGCTTAGCTTCTAATTTTCCTCTCTCCTCTCTCTTCGCGTGCGCCTACCCCTTCCCCCCCTGTCTGTGCTCGTCCTTCCGGTCGGTCTGTTCCTGGCCGGCGCGGCCGGTGCGCGCGCCGCCTCCGACACGCTCCGCAGCCAAGCCGTCGTCGCCGGCCCGGGCGGGGCCCAACTCATGGTCGAAGCGATCGATCCGCACCTCGTGCGGCTGTGGCTCGAACCGAAGGGCGATTTCGTGCGGCTGCCTTCGCTCGCCATGCCGAACCTGCCGCCCGAGCGCGCCCCCCTGGCGATTTCGGGCGCCGGCGAGCGCACGGTGCTGACCACCGCCGCTCTGCAAGTATCCGTCGATCGCGGTACGCTGGACTTCTCGGTGCGGGCGGGCGACGCCGGTCCCGATCTATTTTCCACGGTCCACCTCGACCGGCACGGCCCCGACGGAGCCTGGAGCCTGACCGCGGCGCTCGCCCCGGCCGAACACATTTTCGGCCTGGGCCAGGACAACCACAACAACGGCCGGCTCGACCGCCGAGGCATCATCCGCGACCTCTGGGCCGGCCAGCAGATCCAATCGGGCAACGTCACCGCCCAGTACCCCATCCCCTTTTTCATCAGTAGCGGCCGCGACGGGCATGCCTACGGCGTCTTCTTCGACAATGCCCATCACCTGCGTTTCGACCTCGGCGCCACCCACGCCGACCAGCTCCGGCTCGACGCCGACGGCGGCGAAATCGACCTCTATGTGATCGACGGCCCCCGCCCGGCCGACGTGATCGAGCGCTACACCCGCCTGACCGGCCGGCCGTCCCTGCCGCCGCTCTGGGCTCTCGGCTACTGGCAAAGCAAGTGCACCTTCTATGACTGGGCCGACCTCGACGACGCCTACGGGCAACTCACCGCGCGCGGCTTCCCGGTCGATGTCATGGTGATCGACGCCGATTGGCCGGAAGTCGTCACCGACTACGTCTGGGCGAAGCGCTGGCAGAAAGCGTCCGACGGGCGGACCGCCGAACAAAAGATCGCCGACTACGCCCGAAAGGGCGTGCGCATCGTCGTCTCGCAGTCGGGGCCCATGGTCCGCCCGGACTCGCCCACGTTCGCCTCCGGCTGGGCCCGCGGCGTCTTCGCGACCGACGGCCAGGGCCACCCGGTCCAGTGCGGCTATTATGGCGGCGACTTGCTGGATTTCACCAACCCGAAGCTCGACGACTGGCTCTGGCCGCAGACCCGCCGGTTGGACGAGCAGGGGATCGCCGGCTGGTGGCTCGACCTGGACGAGCCCGAGGGCGAGCCGCCG